>JASHTN010000320.1 GCA_030040525.1 Gammaproteobacteria bacterium
CAGCGGCGCGCACCTTCGACGTCGGCTCGGTCTCCAACGCCGAGCTCGCCTGGGTGGCAGTCGGCGCGGGGGGCGGCGAGTAAAGGCGCCGCGCGAACGCGGGCTGCCTCGCTTGCCACGAACGGCGCCTGCCGCGCAACTGCGCGCGCAGCGCTTGACGGCAACGCGTGCGGTGTGTGTACTCCGACCGCAGGTAAGGCGTGGCCTTTGTGCCACAAAGTCAGAGGCGGGCTCACGATCGTGGCATCGGGCAGGCAGCTCTTCAGAGGCGTGGCGCTGCCGGCGTGCGTGGCGTGCGCGCTGAGCGCCGCGGCGCGCGCCGATGGCCTGTCGGGGTATCTGCCGCTCAATCTGGAGCCGGAGATCGAGCGCCAGGTCGAGCGGGTGCTGATCCTCGCCGATGAGCCGATTCTCAAGCGCCCGTTCCCGGTGGCGCTGGTGCGCGCCGCGCTCCCCGAGGCCTGCAAGCGGGATGCGCCGCTCTGCAAGCGCGTCGAGCGCTACCTCGAACGCTACGAGCAGTCGTACGCGCTGACGCACGCGAGCGTGACCGGCGCGCTCCACGGCGGCGCGGACGTGGTGCTCGAGAATCAACACGGACTCACCAGCGACAGCAGCTGGGAGGCGTCCGCGCAGGGTTACATTCAGCCGAGCGACTACCTGCTGGTGAGCGCCGGCGGCGTCGGCTACGCCGGCCGCACCGTGCCCACCGGCTCGATGCTGAGCTTCGGCAACAGCTGGGCGCAGCTCGATATCGGCTGGCGCGACCACTGGCTGTCACCGATGACCGACACCGGCAGCATGCTGATGAGCACCGAGGCTCCCACCATGCTGTCGGCGACGCTGTCGAACTGGGAGCCGATGACGCGCTTGGGCATCCAGTATGAGTTCTTCCTCGGGCGCCTGACCCAGACCGGCAGCGACGTCGGCCGCAGTCTCACCGGCGACAACATTCTCTACGACGGCGTCTCCAGCCGCGGCGATCCGCGTTACCTGGGCATGCAGCTGTCGATCGAGCCGTTCCCGGGCTGGTCGCTCGGCGTCAACCGGGCGCTCGAGTACGGCGGCGGCAGCGGCCTGCCGGACTCGGCGAGCTTCCTGCTGCGCGACTTCTTCAAGCCGAGCGGCCTGTCGCAGACGCAGGGCAACCAGGAGGCCTCGTACGTCAGCCGCTTCATCTTCCCCGGCAGAACGCCCTTCGCGGTGTACTTCCAGTACGCCGGTGAGGACAACTCCGACGGTGGCAGCTATCTGCTCGGCAATGCGGCGCTCTCGGCCGGCATCGACTTCCCGCGTCTCTGGCGCCACTTCGACCTGACCTACGAGGTCTCGGAGTGGCAGAACATCTGGTACGTGCACAACATCTTCCTGGACGGCATGACCAGCTACGGCCTGGTGCTCGGCAACTGGGGCGCCGATCAGCGCAACTTCGGCGATGGCGTCGGCGCCCGCGCGCAGATGCTGCATATCGGCTGGGAGCCGCCGTTCGGCGGCTACCTGGAGCTGCGCGCCCACAGCCTGGTCAACCAGACCTACTACGGCGGCGATGTCCGCCAGTACTTCGTCGGCGAGCCGCTGCCCTACCCGTACTTCCACTACTACGACGTCGGCCTCACTTACTCGCACCCCTGGAAGGGACTGACGGTGGGGGGTGAAGCGCTCGTCGGACGCGACGTCTACGGGCAGTCGTTCACGCGCCTGTCGGGCTTCCTGCGCTACGGCGACCCGCAGCACTCGCAGCAGGACAGCTCCGGGGACGACGGCGAGCAGACCTCCTACGGCGGGCTGGCTGGGCAGCGCAGCTCGGAGCTGTTCGTCGATGCCGGCGTCAATGTGAACAAGGTGCGGGAGGATCTCGCGACCAATCTGCCGATCACCTACACCCCGACCGGTTACGGTCCGCACTTCGGCCTTGGGGCGCGCCGCGCGGTCTCCGATAACAACGACCTCGGCGTGCGGCTCGAGCTCGACGAGATCCAGGGCCACTCGCTCATCGGCGTGCGCGCGGTCGACTGGCGCTATCGCTTCGACACGGTGGCGTTCGGGCTGTTCGCCGGAGTGGACCGCTACAACCTCGCGACCCCGGCGTATTCGCTCTACGGCGGTGCGGGGCTGGAGTTCCGTGACTTCTTCGGCTCGTGGCTGCCCCACTGGGACCTGGGGCTCGATTTCCGCTACGGGCAGAACATCGCGCGCGACCACGTGCTGCCGACCGACCCGACCGGCGGCCGGCCGGACAGCTTCTACAAGATCGAGAGCGGCGTTCTCTACCTGTCGCGGGGCTTCTGAGCCTGCTGCGGTCTCAGCCGCGCGTCCGTCCGCCGAAGTCGCGAGCCGCGCGAGCTTCAGGGCTCGAGCCGCACAATCTCCGCCGCCGCGCCCTGAAACTGCACGCTGTCGCCTGCCGCGCGGCCGAGGAGCGCCTGCGCGAGCGGTGCCACCCAGCTGAGGAGTCCCTGCGCGGCGTCCGCCTCGTCCTCGCCGACCAGGCGGAAGGTGTGCTCGGTGCCGCGCGCGCTGCGCAGCGTGACCTGCACGCCGAAGCGCACGCGGTCCGGCGCCTCGACCCGCGGCACGACCCGCGCGCTCCCGCGCCGCGCCGTCCAGTAACGCAGGTCGCGCTCGACGCGCGCGCGCAGCGCGCTGTCGGCGCCGGTGCGTGCCGCCTGCCGCTCGCTCTCGAGCGCGCGGATCTGCGCTTCGATCGCCGCCAGTCCCCGCGCCGTGACGAGATTCGGCTGGCTGCTGATGGCGCGCTCGGGCAGCGGCGCCGGATCGTCGGACTCGCGGGTGAATGCCCGGCTCATTGCGCAGCCTGTCTCATGCGCGCTCGAGACCGCTGCCGCGCGCTAAGCTGGCCGATGCCGTGGGTCGCCCCGGTGACGAGGCAGACTTTGCCGTTCATACTCGCCGCGCCGAATGATCGTGGCGGGATGGTATAGGAAGTGAACGGCGTCGCGACTGCATTCCTGCTGACCTTCGCGGGACTGTTTCCCATTGTCAACCCGCTCGAGGCGGCGCCGTTCTTCCTCGGCCTCACCGCCGAGCTCACCGCCCGGGAGCGCCAGGTGCTGGCCCGCAAGGCGGCCGTGAACGGCTTTGCGCTGCTGCTCGGCTCGATGGCGCTCGGACCGTATCTGCTGGAGTTCTTCGGCATCGAGTTGCCCGTGATGCGTATCGCCGGCGGACTCGTCGTGACGGCACTCGGCTGGAAGCTTCTCACCCAGGAGCAGTGGTCCGATCACGCGGCTTCCGCAGGCCTGCAGAGCGCGCCGGGGAGAAAGGTCGGCAGCTTCTACCCGCTCACCATGCCGCTCACGGTCGGACCCGGCTCCATGTCGGTGGCCATCACCATCGGCAGCCGCAAGCCCGCCGGCCTGCCGCCGCTGCCGCAGCTCGCGCAGCACGCCACCGGCGCGGTGCTCGGGCTCGTGGCCATCGCGCTCACCATCTACCTCGCGTATCGCTTCGCCGAGACCATCGGCCGGCTGCTCGGCGCCACCGGGCTCGAGGTGCTGGTGCGCCTCTCGGCGTTCATCCTCATGTGCATCGGCATCGAGATCGTCTGGAGCGGCTACAGCGCGCTGACGGCACCTCACTAGTGCGCTGAGCGCGCCTCACTGAGCCGTGCCGGCGAGCAGCGCGAGCACCGCAGCGCGCGCGTGGGTCGAATGCACCGGCAAAGCCAGCACGTCCCCGGGGCGCGCCCATTCGAGGGCGTGGTGGACCGCCTCGAGCTCGCTCGCGCACTGTGGCAGCGCGCTCTCCGCCAGCCCCGCGCGCCGCAGCGCCGCATGAATGATGCGCGGGATCTCGCCCGGCGGGCGGCCGCGCAGGTGCGCCTCGTTCTCCTTGATGACGATCAGTGCCGGGTGAAAATCCGCGGCGACGCGCGCCAGCGCCTCGATCTCCGCATCCTGACGGTTGCCGGCGTGCCCGAGCAGCAGACCGAGACGGCCGGCGGCACCGCGCAGGTGCTCGGCGACCGTGAGCAGTCCGCGCAGCCCCTCGGGATTGTGCGCATAATCGACCAGCACGCACACCCCGTCCACCGTGAAGCGCATCATCCGCCCGGGATTGTCGGCGGGCGCGACGCCGAAGCGCGCAAACACCGCCGCGATGATCCGCGGCGGCACGCCGAGCGCAGCGGCGGCGAGCGCCGCGGCCGCGAGGTTCGCAATGTTGTAGGCGGCGCTGCCCGCGACGCTCAGCGGCATGGAGGCGCTGGCACCCAGGTCGTGCTCGAGGCCGCCGTAATGCAGGAGCAGGCGTCCGCGGCGCACTCCGCAGGTCGAGCCGCCGGCAGCGCGATGCTCCCAGAGACGCGGCTGATCGGCGTCGAGGGCGAACCAGCCGAGCCGCGGGCAGCGGCCGAAGCGCGGCGCGAGGGTGGCGACGCCGGCTGCGAGCCCGGCATCGTCGGCGTTCACCACCAGCAGCCCCGCCGGCGCCAGCACGCCCGCGACCGTGAGCTTCACCTGGGTGAGACCCGCAAGATCGTCGATGCCGTACTCGCCGAAGTGATCGGCGCTCACGTTCGTGACCACCGCGACGTGCGCCCGCGAAACCGCGATGCCGCGGCGCAGGATGCCGCCGCGCGCCGTCTCGAGCACCGCGCAGCACGCGCGGCGCTCGCGCATGACGCGCCGCGCACCGTCGGGGCCGGAGTAGTCACCGCCGGCGAGCAGCTCGCCGTCGAGGAACACCCCGTCGGTGCAGCTGCAGGCGGCCGGCCAGCCGTGCTCGCGCGCGCACGCCGCGACGAGCCGCGCCGTGGTGGTCTTACCGTTCGATCCGGTGACGAGCGCGGTCGGGATGCCGCCGAGCTCGCTCCAGGGGACTGCCCCGGCCTGCGGCAGTGAGCCGAGCGGATAGTCGCGGCCGCGCGCCCCGGCGCCGAGCGTGAGCAGGCTGTCGTCGAGCACGTGCGGCAGCGCGCGCGCCTCCGCCCGATGCAGCAGGGCGAGCAGCTGCGGACGCGCCGCAGCGGCAGCGAGGTGCGCGAAGCGCGCAAGTGCCGCCGATTCCTCCAGCACCGGGCGCACCACCGCCTGCGGGTCGACCGCCTCCTCGAGCGCCGCCGCCACGAGCGCCGCCTCGAAGCCGGGGCAACGCTGCGGGTCGCGCGC
>JASHTN010000321.1 GCA_030040525.1 Gammaproteobacteria bacterium
GAAAATCCCGGCGCTGGTCGCGAGCTGCGCGGAAGTCTCGTCGATCACCCCGTCCTGCAGCCATAGTGCCGGGATCCGCAGGCGAATGCAGTCGGCGACGATCCGCGGCACGTGCTCGGGCCGGCGGAACACATCGACGATGTCGACGTGCTCGTCGGAGTCGAGCACCTCGCCGAGCTGATCGAGCGAGGGCACGGCGGTCTCGCCGAGAATCGCCTCGGCGGCGGGCGTCACCGGGATGATGCGGTAGCCGAAACGCTGCAAGGCACGCGCCACGCCGTGACTCGGGCGCGTGGCGTCGGCCGACAGTCCGACGATGGCGATGGTCTGGGCGGCGCGCAGCAGCTTCGCGATCTGATCCGCGGAAGGGTTCACGAACATGCCAGCCTCCTTGGCCTGCCGGTCCGGCGGTGCCTGCAAACGGCGGCGCGACGCTTTGGCAGCCGCCGCCCGCCTGCGGAAAGCTATAGTCTAGCGACCGCCGAACCACTTTGTGTTAAAGGCGCCGATCCAGGGCAGCATTTGAGCAGCGACGAATACACCGTGTGCATCCAGCCGCACGGCCGCACGCTGCGTGTCGCCCGCGGCCAGCCGGTGCTGGACGCCGCGCTCGCGGCGGGCCTCAACCTGCCGCACAGCTGCAAGTCCGGGCACTGCAGCTCCTGCCGCGCGCGCCTCCTGAGCGGGGAGATCCGCTACGGCAATGGCCGGCCGCTCGGCATCACGGCTGCGGAGGCGGCCGGCGGCGAGGTGCTGCTGTGCCAGGCGCGGCCGCTCTCGGATCTGACGGTCGAGGTGCGGCTGGTTGCGAGTGTCACCGAGGTCGAGATCAAGACACTGCCGTGCCGGATCGCCCGGCTTGCCGCCCTCGCCCCCGACGTGATGCAGGTGGTGCTGCGGCTGCCGGCGGTGGAGCGTCTGAGCTTTCATCCCGGGCAGTACCTGGACGTGCTGCTCGAAGGCGGCCGGCGCCGCAGCTTCTCCATCGCAAGCCCGCCGCACGACAGCGAGCGTCTCGAGCTGCACGTCCGGCGGGTCAGCGGCGGCGGCTTCACGGAGCGGCTGTTCGGCGGCGCTGCGGGCGCCTCGCTCACCGAGGGGTCGCTGCTGCGCATCGAGGGTCCGATCGGCCAGTTCACCTACCGCGACGGCCCGGGTCCGGTGCTGATGGTGGCCGGCGGCACCGGCTTTGCGCCGCTGAAATCCATGCTGCGGCATGTGCTCGAGACCGGCATCCGGCGCGACATCCGCCTGTACTGGGGCGCGCGCCACGCGGCCGACCTGTACGAGGAGGCGGCCGTCCTCGAATGGACGGAGCGCCACCCGCAGCTCGCCTTCACGGCCGTGCTCTCCGAGGCCAGCGGCCGTGAGCGCCGCCACCACCGCAGCGGCTGGGTGCACGAGGCGGTGCTCGCCGATTACCCGGACTTGAGCGCCTTCGAGGTGTACGCGGCCGGCCCGCCGGCGATGATCGAGGCGATGCGCGCTGCGTTTCCGCGCCACGGCCTGCCCTTGGGGCGGCTGTATTTCGATTCCTTCGACTACGCACCGGACGCAGTCAGAACCGGAGCCTGAGGCACCCATGCCGCGACCGAAAGCAGCCGCGCCCCGATCGCAGGCAGCCCTGACCGCCCTGCTGCTGCCGCTGCACCGGGCGCAGCGGCGGCGGGCCGCGAGTGCCGCGCCCGAGGACCACCCGGCGCTTCAGGCGATCTGGCACGTGGTGTGCACGATCCCGCACGGCCGCGTCTCGACCTACGGCGCGGTGGCGCGGGCGGCGGGACAGCCGCGCCGCGCGCGCCAGGCGGGCTACGCGCTGCGCGTCGCACCCGAGAAGCTGCATCTGCCGTGGCACCGGGTCCTGGGGGCCGGCGGCCGCATCGCCTTTCCGAAGTCCTCCCCGCAGCACGCCGAGCAGACACGGCGGCTGCGCGCCGAGGGCATCAACGTGCGCCAGGGGCGCGTGCCGCGCGCGGCGCTCATCGACCTCGAGGAACTCTGACGCCATGAGCGAAAGCCTTGCCGAGACTCGTGCCGCAATCACCGGCTGGGGCAAGTGCCTGCCGCCGGCGGTGCTGACCAACGACGACCTGTCCACCATTCTCGATACCAGCGACGAGTGGATCGTGAGCCGCACCGGCATCCGCGAGCGGCACGTCTCGCACGTCGGGCTCGAGGAGCTCGCCTACGTTGCGGCGGCACGGGCGCTCGCGGCCGCAGGGGTGCAGGGCAGCGACATCGAGCTGATCGCCTTCGGCAGCTGCAGTCACGACGATCAGGTGCCGAACATGGCTTCCGGCATCCAGGTGCGCATCGGGGCACACTCGGCCGCCGCCTTCGACATCAACACCGCCTGCACGAGCTTCCTCTACGGCCTGTCGGCGGCGAATGCGCTGATCCGCACCGGGGTGGTGAGTCGCGCGCTGGTGATCGGCGCCGAGCTCATCTCGCCCTTCATGGACTGGGCCGATCGCGACGTCGCGGTGCTGTTTGGCGACGGCGCGGCCGCGGTGGTGCTGGAAGCGACCCGCCGCGAGGAGGGCGTGCTCGCCGAAAAACTCGGCTGCTACGGCGAGGCACGCGAGACACTGCGGGTCGAGGGCATGGGCGGCCTGTACGCCAACCGCGGAGTGCTCTACGGCGTCACGCGCTGGCGGTTCGAGGGGCAGGAGATCTTCAGGCGCGCCGTGCACGGCATGGCGACCGCGAGCCTGGCTGCGCTGGCGCGCGCCGGGCTGACTCCCGACGATGTGGATCTGGTGGTGCCGCACCAGGCAAACCTGCGGATCATAGAGGCGGTCGCCAGGCGCGCCGGCGTGCCGATGGAACGGGTCTACGTGAATATCGCACGCCACGGCAACATGTCCGCGGCGACGCTCCCCGTGGCGCTGTGCGAAGCGCTCGAGGAAGGCCGCGTGCGCCCCGGGGCGCTGCTGCTCCTGCCGGGCTTCGGCGCTGGACTGAGCTTTGGTGCGCAGCTGGTGCGCTGGGGTCGCCGCACGACCCCGCTCGGCTCGAGCGCGGTCGAGCTTCCGCCCAATGAGGCCAGCGCGCTCGACCTGATCCGCGCCTGCCTCGCGCGCAAGCTGCACGCCGCCGATTCGCGTGCGCCTCAGCCCTGGCAGCAGGCCGCAGCGCTGCCGCGGGGATCGAAGGCGCCGGGCTAGGGCTGTGCGGCCTAGCGCTTGGCGGCCTTCGCCAGCTTCTTCCTGCGCTTCGCCGGGTCCTTGACGCGCAGCTTGCCGAACGACCCCCGGTAGATCTTGCCGCGCCGGGTTCTGTGATCGCCCTTGCCCATGTCATGAACTCCGATTCTGGGTCGAGGCACTCTCGCGGAACGCAAAAAGGCCGGCCGCACCGCCTTGAGTAAGGCTGCGGGCCGGCCCTGCTTGAGGCCTCGAGCCCTGGCTTACCAGCGCTTTGGCGCGCCGCCGCCGCGGTTGCCGCCGCCGCCGCTGCGCTCCTGCGCCTCGTTGACACGCAGCGGACG
>JASHTN010000322.1 GCA_030040525.1 Gammaproteobacteria bacterium
CGGCGGCCGCAGCCCCACGTCGCCGCCCCGGGGAGCCCGCGCCGCGGCCGCGCGCGCCGCGCTGACCACGGCGGGGCATGCGGGCGCATCCCGCTGTGGTAGGATTCGCGCCCCCGACGGTATGGCACGGCGCGCCCGTAGCTCAGTTGGATAGAGTACCTGGCTACGAACCAGGGGGTCGGGAGTTCGAATCTCTCCGGGCGCGCCAAAATCAAATCGGGATGAGTGCTCCGAAAGCTTATCTGCGGTTGGTCGGGTGAGAACTCGTGATTCACCGATGACCTACTTCACTCCGTTTGACCTTCTGCTGCTTGGCCTGGTATTCGTCGCGCTACCGACCTGGTCGATCGTTGCGCCTCGCTACTATGCGCGGATTTCAAGGACAGGACGGTCGCGCTCAACGTGGTATTCGCTCATTGCTATCCGGGGCGCCGCGCTCGCGACCCTGGTGCTGATCGCGTGGGCGAAAGCATCGCGCCCATTGGCGGGGTTGGGGCTTGACTGGCCCGTCGGCATCCCTGGGCGGATCGGATTTGCGGTCGATGCCCTGATTGCCGGTTACTACGTGATGACGTTGCAGTTCAAGGAATGGTCGCAGACCCGAGTAGAGACAACGCGCGCGCGTCTGCGTCGTCTTCGAACCTACGATATGCTGCCGAGTACGCCGAGGGAATTTGCGACCTATCCAATTGCCGCCATAGTGGCCAGCACCAGCGAGGAGCTGCTCTATCGAGGGTATCTGGTAGGACTGTTTGCGTCGGCGATCGGTCCGTTTGCCGCCGTTCTCGGATCCTCTGTCCTCTTCGGGGTTGGCCATCTCTACCAGGGCGCAATGGGCGTCGTCCGCACGTGCGCCATTGGGCTTCTGTTCGCCATAGGTCTGGTCATCACCCACAGTTTGTGGTGGCTGGTGATTGCCCATGCGGTCGCGAACCTCTCGGGAGTTCTCCTTGCGCGTCGCTTGCTGACCCCGGAGCCGGTGTCAGCCAAGTGACCTGGCTACGCATGAGGAAAGGGGGCAACCGCCATGTCCGCTTCGGACAGCGCAGCGCATCGAGTGGCGGGCCAATCTTCAGGCACGCCAATCCGGCGTCGCGCTGCCCCGAATGCGTTAGTCCATCGACCGGCTAACCACGCTGCTTGCGGGCTGCGTCTGCTTGTCCCTTGTGGTATCCATGATCGTGTACTGCCCACAGCAGGCCCAGAGAGGGGATGATTGCCAGGACTATGCGATCCGCCCAGTTGAGCGATTGGAACCAGAAAAACCCGATACCAAGAAGCACGACGCTCCCGGCGGCTACAAGACCGCGGCCAGTGCGATTCCGCAGGGCTACCATGCCTGCCTACCTTAGCGATGCGCCTCCGCTGCTTCTGCGACAGGAGTCACCCTCTCAATGGTCTATCCGAAGAGCGTACGCGGGGCTGATGCCGGCCCTCTCGACATCGCTCATCCTTGTACTTGTGGAATTGTTTGCGGATCAGTCGGCTTTTGAACCCAGAACTGGTACATCCCGATGAACGTGTCGGGGTTGTCAGCTTCGAAGCGCTCCCAGTGATACAGATTGATCCCGCCCGGGTCGTCGGCAAAGCGGGTGCGGTACAGCTGCAGCGCATGCGCATCCAGCTCAAAGCCGAGGAAGCGCAGGCCGGATTCGGAAAGAAATGCGCCTATCTGGGCAAGTGTCAGGCGATGTTCCTGCACGTGAAAGAGGAGGTCACGACACTCACTGGTCGAATAGAAGTCCGGGAGCTGGCTCAGCCATTGCAGTTCCGCGCCGGCGTCCTGTAGGGCACAGTCCCGGCGGAAGCGGCGAATGTCATCGGCCATGCTTGTGTAGCCGCGGGCTGCGATGATTTGACGCGCCTTGACTACGTGCCTGCGGGCGATCTGGCTGTAGAAGCCCAGATGCATGAACCCCCCAGGCCGCAATCGGCTCAGCAACGTCCGCCATCCCGCGAAGGGATCAGCGAGATGATGCAGCACCCCGACTGCCGCGACGATGTCGAAGTTGCGGGTGAGGTCACCGAGTTTGAGGATGTCGGCGTGCGCATACTCAATATTCGTGATGCCGGACTCCCGGGTCTTGCGCATGGCGTAGCTGATGCTACTCAAGCTGAGGTCTATTGCCAGGATACGCAGACCCCGGCATCTCCGGGTCATGAGAATCGGCTGCCTCCCGGTGCCGCACCCCGCGATGAGTACCTCTGGCTGACTGTCATCGGCCATGGGCGTAAACCGTGCGAACGGCAGTGCTCGGCGCAGCTCGTCATTGAAGCGCAGCGCCGGTTCGGGCATCGGCAATTTCACCCAGCGCGGGTAGGGATTCTCCTCATACTGATCACGCACTTCCTGCGAGACACCGTGAGTGACCGAGGTCAGGCATCTGATGCCGGCGAGCAGCTCCTGCTCCTGCAGCGGTTCGCTGATCTGCTGACGCAGCACCTCGGAAACCGGACTCTGCTGACTGGTAGCAAGAAGCCGAGTGGGCTCCGGCAGCGTATGCAGCGGAAAGTACGCGGCTATCGCGAGTAAGAGCAAAGGCGGGGGCGCTGCCTTGGCATCGAGCAGCTCCAATAGTCTCGTGCGGCAGGCGGCCGCCGCGACCCGTTCACTGTCAACACAGTCAAAGACGTACTCGTTGAGGAAGCATTGACGAGCGAGTGCCGCGTAAAACGGCAGCGCCGCGATGTCCGCAGGATCCGGCGGCCGCCCACTCGCGGCGGTCTCGAGCAGGGCGTGGCGAGCGGCCGTCAGGAAACGCTCGAATTGCAGGGTGGTAACCGGCGTTGCCTGCAGCACTGCGTGCAGCAAGCGGTCGGCTGCAAGCACGCTGAGGTCCGTCGCATTGAGCAGCGACCCTTTTGCCACGCGTGCGGGCCATCTTTGATTGGCGAGGTCGACGCAACGGGCAATCGTCGGGTCGAGCATGACCATGCTGAGCGCGGTCCAGCACAGCTGGTGCGGCATTCCCCACGGTTCGGTGATGGCCGTCCTGAGTGCCATGCGGATCCATACGGCGTTGTCCCTGAAGCTTGCACGCGCGGCGCAACGGGCAAACATCACCTTGTTTTCCCACGTCGGCGCGCGATCGAGATTGCGCGTTGCTTCCTGCAGGGCCTCCGCGAACCTGCCAAGTGAGTGAAGAAGCATGGCCCGATCGCGGGCAATCTCCACGGATTCGGGTGCGATAGCGGCGGCGCGGCCAAGGCTTGCCGCCGCGGCGTCGTAGCTACCGAGGCGCGCCAACACCGTGCCAAGGGCGTGGTGCGCCTGAAAGTAGTCAGGCCGTAGCTCGATTGCCCTGCGCAAGCTGTCGACGGCGCTTTCGCTCCGCCCCTGTGTCAGTGCAGTCAGACCGATGTTGAAATGAACCCCGGCGTCGCCCGGATTGATCGCGAGCGCGCGCTCGTAGCTATCGATTGCCTCGGCGGGACGTCGCAATGCGTCAAGTGCATTACCCATCGCCACAAACGCATCGGCAAAATCAGGCTTGATGGCGATGGCGGCCCGGTAGTCCTGCACCCCGCGCTCGTAGTGCCCGGTGCGGCAGTGGAGGTTTCCCAGGTTGAAGTGAGCTCCCGCATACTGCGGGTCACAAGCTATGGCGAGTTGGTACGCGCTGCGAGCCTCATCGATCCGTGCAGCGGCGAGGAGCACATTGCCGCGGCTCAGGTGCGCTCGCGCGCAGCGTGGGTCCAGCTGCGCGGCAGCATCGTACCGCGCCATCGCCTCGGCGGTCTGTCCCTGTTCCTCGAGTGCGTTTCCCTCATCGATCAGTGCGACTGCCGAAACTGCCGGTCTCACTGGCTGTGCCATGAGTGTGACATGGAGACATTGGAATCGACGTCGGCAAGCGCTGCAAGTGATTTGATCTGGGTCGGCGGATGGCCCGACGGCATACCGGCTCCGCCCGCCGGGCACCGGTGGAATGAGCGACCGCGCTCACAGTCCGCGGGAGCCAAGCAAATAATGTGAACCGTGCCGCCGGATTGCGTGCGCCATGCACGCTGCGAGCGCCCGCGGCGTGAAGCGGCTCACGGTTGAAGCCCGAACCGACCCGGACAATGCCCCTTAACAGGGGACCTGCGCGACACGGT
>JASHTN010000323.1 GCA_030040525.1 Gammaproteobacteria bacterium
CCAGTCGCGCGCGCCGGACGCGATGCGGTAACGTGCCGGCCCGAGGCGCTCGACCACCACGTCCTCGAGCGCGTCGGGCAATCCCGGGTCAGTCGCGCCGCTGAAGGCGACGGTGAGCGGCTCGCCGGCCGGCGCGGCCCCGGCGGACGCACCAGACGCACCTGCCGCATCAGCCGCGCCCGCCGCGCGGCCTTCGAGCGTGATCTCGAGCGGACCGGCGGGATTGCGCTGGCAGCGCACCGCGCCACGAAAGGCGGCGACGCCGGCCGCACCCTCAGGCATCGGGATGCGGCTCGACGCGCACCTCGGTGGTCACCGAGTTGGCGATGAAGCACTCCTCGTGCGCGCGGTGGTGCAGCGCTGCGAGCTCGTCGCGCGCCGGCAGCCGCTCGCCGGAGAACGCCACCCGCGGCCGCAGCGTGACGCGCACCATGGCGGTCTTGCCGGCGGCGTTCGTGCCCATGACCCCCACCGCATCGTCGCTGTACTCATCGACCCGCAGGCCGCGGCCGGCGGCAAACGACAGAAAGAAGAGCATGTGGCAGCTCGACAGCGCCGCCACCAGCGCCTCCTCGGGATCGACGGCGTTCTCGGCCGAGAGCGGTACCCGCACCACCTGCGGCGAGGAGGAGGCCGGCACCTCGACGCCGCCGTCGAAGTGCCAGGTGTGCGCGCGGCTGTAGCGCTGGTCGGTGAACAACGCGCCGCGGCGCTCCCAGTGGATCCGTGCCTGGTATTCGTGCCCTGCCATCGTTTCCTCCACGCGCCGGGGTGCGCGATTGTACGATAACCGCATGGATGGCTTCGATCTGCAGCCGCGGCGCGATCTGACCCTGGTGCACGCGACCTCGCTCGTGGTCGGGGTCATCATCGGCACGGGCATCTTCCTCAAGGCGGCGAGCATGGCGCAGATGGTCGGAACGCCGGCGCTGGTGCTCGCCGCCTGGGTGGCTGCCGGGGTGGTCGCGATCCTCGGCGCGCTGTGCTTCGCCGAGCTCGGCGGCCTGCTGCCGCACGCCGGCGGCGAGTACGTGTACCTGCGCACCGCCTACGGCGAGGTGCCGGGATTCCTCTTCGCCTGCAACGCGTTCGTGCTCGGCGGCGCGGCGGTGGCCGCGTACGGTGCCGCGGTGGCGATCTTCGTCTCGGACATCCACCGCTTCGAGGCGCGCTGGTATGCGCACACGCTGCACCTGTTCGGCGTCGCCTGCCAGCTCGAATTCGGGGTGCGCCAGCTGATCGCAGTCGCGGTGATCGCCGTGTTCGCGCTCATCAACTGCCTCGGCGTGATGCTCGGCGGGCGCGTGCAGACCGTGCTGACCGCAACCAAGGTGGCGGCGATCGTCGCGGTCGCGGCCGGAGTCTTCGTCCTCGGCGACACGCACGACTGGGCGAACCTGCGCGCGACGGCCGGGGGCGCGACCGGCGGGTGGGCAGGTTTCGGCGGGGCGATGTTCGCCGCGCTCTGGGCCTACAGCGGCTGGCAGTTCCTGCCGATGGCCGCGGGCGAGGTGCGCGAGCCGCAGCGCAACCTGCCGCGCGCGATCGTCGGCGGCACGCTGCTCGTGCTCGGGCTGTACGTCGCGGTCAACACCGCCTACCTCTACGCGCTGCCGTTCTGGCAGGTGGCGAGCGCCAACTCCACGGCCTACCCCGATGCGCCGTCGGTGGCGGCGCGCGCGGTGCAGACTTTCCTCGGCGGGCGCGCTGCGCCGATCGCCGCGGCGATCTTCCTGATCTCCACCATCGGCTCCTTGAACGGCGTGATCCTGAGCGCCGCGCGCGTGCCGTACGCCGCGGCCCGCGACGGGCTGTTCTTCGCGCCCTTCGGGCGCCTCCATCCGAGGAGCCGCGTGCCGGTCTTCTCGCTCGTGCTGCTCGCGGTCTGGGGCGCGGTGCTCGCCCTGTCGGGCACCTTCGACCAGCTCACCGACATGGCGGTGATGTCGTACGCGACCTTCTGGATCCCCGTGTCGCTCGCGGTCATCGTGCTGCGCCGCAGGCTGCCGCGTGCGCCGCGTCCGTTCCGCGTTCCCGGCTACCCACTGGTGCCGCTGCTGTTTGCGCTGGTGATGGTGGGAATCGTGATCAGCGCGCTGCTCACGGCACCGAAGGCGTCGATCGCTGCGCTGGGGCTGATCGCGCTCGGGCTGCCGCTCTATCCGCTGTTCCGCCGAAGCGCGGCACGCGTGCGTATCGCGCGCGCTCCCGACAGCGCCTGACAGCGCGTCCGCGCCCGGTCGCGGGCTGAAAATCCGCGTGTCGGTGGTTCGCTCCTGCGGAGCCGTTACTTGATCAGGTACCAATTCCGTGCGCGCATGAGACCAAGCGACGTGCCGAACCACCAATCCCCCAACCAGTCAATCGAGATGTTCTTCCGCTGCCGAAGTGCAAATTCATCAACTGCTTTCTTCACACCAAACGTCAATTTGCCTGCGCCGAAATCAACTTCCTGCAGAGGCAGTGCCCCGTAATCGTCGCCAGCAAACAATCCGCCGGGCTTCAGCTTCCGATACCAGGCTTCCAGGTCAGACTTCACCGATTCGTATGAATGATCGGCATCGAGATAGACGAAGTCCAGGCTGTCGTCGGCAAACCTCATAGCCGCTGCGACAGACAGGTCCCGTACGATTTCGTAGCGGCCAGGAAATGCGCGCATTCTTGTCAACGTGGTCTGGTAGTTTGGTTCGTGAGCGTGATGCGTTTCCTCGTAGCCGGCGATTCCGCGCCAGGCATCCACCAGCCAAAGTTTTCTTCCTTTCCAATGCTGCAAAATATGTGCAGAAAAGTCGCCCTGACGGACACCAACCTCGACGCCTTCACCCAGTAGATTGCGTTGATTGAGAACAAAGGGAAGGACGCTGCGGTGCGTCTCGTAAGGGCTATTGGCTGCTGGGCCCGGCAAATTCGACATCAGCAATTCCTCGAGATTCCCCTATGGCCGGCTTTGAAGATTCACCTCAACCATTGTCGACGACTTCCAACACGACGACGCGGTTCACAATCAGAATAGCTCGAGGAGATGAGCTTTCAATGCGGCGGCGTGGTCACGCCACGTCCTGCGCTGTTCAAGGATCCATTCAGCGCCGCGGAGCGCGATGCGTCTCCTCGTCTGTGTATCCGTGTAGAGCATCTCGAGTGCCGCAACGACTTCATCGACGCGGCACTCGCCCCAGCCGTCGGTACCCCACCCGGGCTCTGCAGTTACCGGACCTGGTGACGCGACCGGCACACAGTTATCCTTGTCTATGAGGTCCCTGCAGCCGGTATTGTCCGCAAGAATCACCGGCACTGCGCAGGCCATGGCTTCCTTTGCCGGCAGGTTCGTGCAGGCCTCGCAGCGTGAGATCTGTAAGGCGCAGTCCATCTCGCGCAGCACCGTCGGCATCAGCGAATTCGGCATGAGAGGCAGCTCGATGAACTGCCGAGGATTTATCCCATTGTCAACAACCCAACGTTGGATCTCGAGTCTGCCGCTAGCATCGCACTTCAGGGGCACCTCCAACTTGCCTTGCAGACCGGCGGAGAGCTTTGGCCATGGTGAATGCCACGCCGCTACCAGCACCGCATCAGCGTGGCGCGCCGCGAATTCACGAAATGCAAGCACCACGAGGTCGTGTGCCTTGCGAAACTCGATCTTGCCGCCCGAGAAGACGTAAAAACGCCCGGGGTCAAGCGTTCCGGATCGCGGGCCCGGAAAGAACAGCGAATGATCGATTCCCTCGTGAATCATCGCGACGGGCTTGTCAGTGCTCGCGCGCAGCAGTGCGGCAGTCCAATTCGAGGCACATAAGAGGCTGTCGTATTTCGACAGTCGCATCACCGGATCATCGAGCCGGGTACTTTCGAGGATGCACCGGCCGACGTTGCGGCGGGCGATGGCCGGCACGGAGGGCGAGGCAAGCAGATTATTGCCTAACGCGTCGATTACCAGCAGGTCGTGTCGTCGCAGGTCGCCCTGTATGGCGTTCAGCTCCCGAAGGAATTGATTGGCAGCCACGATCGCAGGGGTGATGGCCTGCAGTCGCAGCGGATCAGTCCCCACCAACCCTTGCGGCTCGATGGGAGTTCCCATGAATGGTTGAATCTCGGGATCGGATGCCCATTGCAGCAGCAGGTTGAAGCCCAGAATCCCCCAGCCGAACCTGGTGTTAGCTTCCCAGTTAAGGAGCACCCGTCTTCGTGTCATGAGATTCACGGCCACGCGCTCAGCGCGACTCGAGTTCCCACAGTATGAGCGGCGCGCCGCGCCGTATCCAGAATCCGAGGCCCGCCTCGAGAAAGCACCGGCCCAGGCGCTCGCGGTACCAGCGTGCGCTTCGCAGGTGCACGTCGGTGTCGGTGCGCCGCAGGTCGCAGTTGCGCTCGAGGTCGCTGCGCGTCAGCGCGCTGAAGTAGAGCACGCCGCGGCACAAACGCCCGAAGTTCGCGAGCGCGCGGGCGGCGCGCGCCGCGTCCAGGTACTGCAGCACGTCGTAGCAGATGACCAGGTCGAACGGCGTGCGGGCGCGAAACTCCTCGATGCGGCCGTGCTGCCAGCCGTAGCGGCGGCACAGGTATTCGCTCGCCTCGAGCGCGGTGTAATGCGTGCGTGGCAGCAGCCGGCGCAGCGGCGCGCGCAGCAGTCCCGTGCCACTGCCGGCCTCGAGGATGCGCCGCACCGGCAGACCCGCATGTTGCGCGAATGCGGCAATCAGCCGGGCGCGCGCCCGCATCTCCGCGCGCGTGACTACCGCGGTGCGCGGATCGCGGTAGTAGCGCCGGTAGTATTCGGGTCCGAATTGCATCGCAGGTCTCAGGCCGGATGACTGCGGTACCGCGCTGAATGGCCGCTGAACAGGGATGCATTTGGCAATTTCGCGCTGCTCCGATCCATCCGGCGCTCCGCGGGCTGTATGCTTTAGTCCGGGACGCGCGTTAGTTCCCAATATGTTCCGGCACACAGGCCGCGAACAAGAGGAGGATTTGATGAGCTTCACAAAGGCCAGACTTGCACTCGCGGGCGCGCTCGTCGCCGCTGCGTTGTCAGCCTGCGTCGTGGCGCCGGCGCCCGGCTACTACGGTGGCGGCGTCGTCGTCGCCGCCGCGCCGCCGCCCGTGCAGTACGAGGCGGTCGGCGTCGCACCGGCGCCCGGCTACCTCTGGGTCGGCGGCAGCTGGTTCTGGGCGGGCGGCCGCTACGTGTGGCACCCCGGCTTCTGGCAGGCGCCGCGGGCCGGCTACCACTGGGTAGCCCACGGCTGGGTGCGCGGTCCCGGAGGCTGGCGCGAGGCGCCCGGGCACTGGGTGCGCGGCTGACGTCCGGTTGACAGCAGCCGGGTCGATAGCGGCACGGCCGATCGCGACCTGAAGCGGCGGGGCGCCCGGCGCCCCGCCGCGGACTCCCTGACACCCGCGCCCAATTTGCACTCCCCGCCCCGCGGGCGGCACACTCTGCGCCCCCGGCGCGCATGAAGGCGCCGGCGTCCCTTGAGGAGTGCACACATGATTCGCACAGCCTGGATCGCGGGCACGTGCCTCGCGGCGGCCGCGAGCGCGCCGCTCGCGGGACAGTCCTCCGGCAACGCGTCCCACCGCGATACGGGCGCCTTCACGCTCAGCAGCCCCGACATCGCCGAGGGCGCCCGGATCGCCGAGGCGCAGGTGTTCAACGGCTTCGGCTGCCAGGGCGACAACATCTCGCCGGCCCTGTCGTGGCGCAATCCGCCCGCGGGCACCAGGAGCTTCGCGCTGCTGGTGCACGATCCGGATGCGCCCACCGGCAGCGGCTGGTGGCACTGGATCGTCTACAACATTCCCGCGAGCGTGAGCTCGCTGCCGGCCGGTGCCGGCGATCCGCACAAGAAGCTGATGCCCGCGGGTGCGATGCAGGCTCGCACCGACTTCGGCACGCCCGGCTACGGCGGTCCGTGTCCGCCGCCCGGCAAGCCGCACCGCTACTACTTCATGCTCTACGCGCTCAAGGTGGCGAGCCTGGATGTGCCCGCGGATGCGACCGCGGCCTACATCGGCTTCAACGTGAATGCAGCCGCGATCGCCAAGGCGCAGCTGATGGGAATGTATGGCCGTTGAGCGCCGCAGTGTGCGCGGCGAGCGGCGCCCGGCGATCTGGCCGTGGCTGGTCATGCCGCTGATCGTGCTGCTGGTGTTCTTTGCGCTGCTGCGCGCGCACCACCGGCCGGGGACGCCGTGGTGGGCAGGCGGCTGGGCGGAGCCGGCGGCCTCGCCCGACAGCGCCACCCCGGCCCGGCAGTAGCACCGGCGTCGCCCTGATGCTCTCATGAGGCAGCGGCAGGCCGGCACGCACGCGAGCGCGCCGGCGCGGCGGCGCGCGCCGCGCGTCGGCTTCGTGAGCCTCGGATGCCCCAAGGCGCTGGTGGACTCCGAGCGCATCATCACGCAGCTGCGCGCGGAGGGTTACGAGGTGGCGCCCACCTATCAGGCGGCCGACCTCGTGGTCGTCAACACCTGCGGCTTCATCGAGGCCGCCATCGACGAGTCGCTCGATGCGATCGGCGAGGCGCTCGAGCACAACGGCCGCGTCATCGTCACCGGTTGTCTCGGTGCGAATCCGCAGCGCATCCGCGCGCGCCACCCGCGCGTGCTCGAGGTCACGGGTCCCGCGGCTTACGCGGCCGTCGTCGGCGCCGTGCACGCGCACCTGCCGCCGCGCCACGATCCCTTCACCGAGCTGCTGCCGCCGCAGGGCGTGCGGCTCACGCCGCGGCATTACGCGTACCTGAAGATCGCCGAGGGCTGCAACAACCGCTGCAGCTTCTGCATCATCCCCACGCTGCGCGGCGCGCTCGCGAGCCGCCGCATCGACGAGGTGCTCGGCGAAGCCGAACGGCTGGTGGCAGCGGGAGTCAAGGAGCTGCTGGTCATCTCGCAGGACACCAGCGCGTACGGCTCGGACCTGCGCTACGCGGGCGCCACCTGGCGTGGGGCGCACTATCAGACGCGCTTCATCGATCTGGCGCGCGCCCTCGGCAGCCTCGGCGTCTGGGTGCGCCTGCACTACGTCTATCCCTATCCGCACGTCGATCAGGTGCTGCCGCTGATGGCCGAGCGGCGCGTGCTGCCTTACCTCGACGTCCCGTTCCAGCACGGGAGTCCCACGGTGCTCCGGCGCATGCGCCGCCCGGCCCGCGCCGAAGACACCCTCGCCCGCATCCGCGCCTGGCGCAGCGTCTGTCCCGAGCTGACGCTGCGCAGCACCTTCATCGTCGGCTTCCCGGGCGAGACCGAGGCCGAGTTCACCGAGCTCCTCGAGTGGCTCGATGCGGCGCAGCTCGACCGTGTCGGCTGCTTCAGGTACTCGCCCGTCGAGGGCGCCGCCGCGAACGCGCTCGCGGACCCCGTGCCCGCAGAGCTGCAAAACGAGCGTTATGAGCGCTTCATGGAGCGCGCCGCCGCGATCAGCGCGCGGCGGCTGGCGGCACGCGTCGGACGGCGCCTGCGGGTGCTGGTGGACGCGGTCGAGGGCACGAGCGCGCTGGCGCGCAGCGAGGCGGACGCGCCGCAGATCGATGGCGTCGTGCGGATCGACTCAGCACGACTGTGTCCGGGTGACTGGGCCGACGTCGAGATCGTGGCCGCTGACGCCTACGATCTCACCGGCCGCCTCATCGACGGATGAGACGGCCGGTGAGCCTGGGCGGACCGCAGCTGCTGTTTACGGTCGCTGCTTAGCCGCTGCTGCTCAGCTGCCGCTGCCCATCTTCAGCGACTGCATGATCTGCGTCGCCTGGTCCTTCACAGCCTGCGCCTTGCTGACCGCGGTGACGAAGTCTCCGGAGGTCGAAGCGTTGGTGGCATCCGTCCACGTCGAGTCCATGGTCGTGAGGCCCGACTTGGCGGACTCTACGTCCTTCTTGGTCACGCCCTTGGGCAGGTGATGTGCCTTCGACAGCTCGTCGACGTGAGTCTTGAGCGAGGCCACCATCTTCGGCACGTCGGTGCTCAGCGGACCCCAGTCCTCCTTCGCCTTGTTGAGGGCGGCCTCGGCCTCGGCCTGCTTCTGCGCAGCCGCGTCCTTCAGGCTGCTGATGGCGGTGGTGAGGGCGGGCGCGGCGGCGAGCACCGCCTTGTAGTCACCCTTGGCGAGGCTGTCCTTCACCGTCCCGAGCTGCGTCTCGACGGCCTGCAGCTGGTCCGGAACGTACTTCTGCGCCATGTCGCGCACCGCGGCCAGCGAGGTTTCCGCGCTCGCCACGGCCTGCTCCGCCGGTCCCTTGTCCATCGAGCAACCGAACAGGAGCAGGGCTGCCAGCGTCGTCAGCAGCCAGGTGAATTGTTTGTTCATTGTTGGCTTCCTCTTGCAAAAAGTCTGGGTTTGAGTCTCGAGTTGCATTCCTTACATGCCAAGGCTAGCGCGCCGGCCCGGGCAGCGCCATGCGCGAGCCGGTTCGTTAAATTGTTGTAATCCAGCGCTGGGTGCAGCGCGGCAGCCGGACGTAGGGCGACCCCATATCCGGGGCGCCGCGGCTGCCGGGCATCAGCTGTCGGCCGCGGCCGACCCCGGCGGTGCGACCGGTTCACCCCTGACCGCATCATCGACGCTCGAGTACTCGAGCGCTGCAAGAGGCAGCTGCGTGAAAGCCGCGCGTGCCAGCGCCTCGCGTGCCGCGTCCTTGAGCCGCGCCACACGGATCGAGGCACCGCGCAGCGTCAGCCAGGTGCAGAACTCCCCGAGCGTCTCGAGCGCGGTGCTGTCGAGATCCGGAGATTCCTCGAGATTGAGCACCACCAGCCTGACCGCCGGCTGCGCCAGCACCCGCTGCCGCGCCTGCGCGAACAACGGCTCGGCGTTGCCGAAGAACAGCGGCTCCTCGGGGCGCAGCACCAGCATGCCGGGCGCGGTAGCGGCTTGCGGAAAGCGCTCGAGGCTCACATAGTCGTGCGCGCCCATGCGCCCGAGCACCGTCAGGCGTGGGCTCGCGAGCGAGCGCAGCAGAATCACGACACTGAAGGCGATGGCGGCCAGGAGTCCGTTCAGCACGCCGAGGACCATGACTGCGAGCACGGCGGCGAGCGCCACCAGCCGGTCGCGCTGCCAGAGGAACGGCTCGGCGAACACGCGCAGGCGCAGCGACTTGCTGACCGCGTGGATCACGATCGCCGCCAGCACGGGGGCGGGAATGCGCTCAATCCAGGGCAGGAAGAGCAGCACCAGTGCCAGCACGACGGCGGCGGCGGTGAGCCCGGCGAGGCGCGACTCGGCACCGGCCGCG
Organism: Gammaproteobacteria bacterium; assembly: GCA_030040525.1. Lineage (GTDB taxonomy): Bacteria > Pseudomonadota > Gammaproteobacteria > Steroidobacterales > Steroidobacteraceae > 13-2-20CM-66-19. Next base: position 9,234 of record JASHTN010000323.1, read on the forward strand.
TCGTTGGCCGAGGTGGCCGAGTATCCGGCGCCGACCGGGGTGCCCTGCAACAGTCCCGCGACCAGATTGGCGACCCCGAGCGCGAGCAGATCGCGGTTCGGCCGCACCGTATCGTCGTGCTTGAGCGCGAAGGTGCGGATCGAGCTGTAGGACTCGGCGTACAGGATGAACATCAGCGCCAGCGAGAATTCCGCGAGCTGCAGCCAGTGACCGCGAGGGGGCGCCGCGAGCGCCGGCCAGCCGAGCACGAGCCTGATCGGCCCGGTGAGCGCCACACCGCGTGCGGCGAGCCGGGGCGCGGCCGCGATGCTGACCACGATCACGACCAGCGCCCCCGGCACGCGCCGTACGCGCTCGAGCGCGAAGAGACCCGCGAGCGCGCCAAGGCCGCAGGCGAGGCCCGGCAGCTGCCAGCTCGCGGCATGCTGCAGCAGCTCGGCGATGAGCGCAAAGAACTCGGTGCTGTGCGTGTGGAGATGCACGAGCGCCGGCCACTGCTTGACCGCGATCACCAGCGCGAGCCCGAACGCGTAGCCGCGCAGCACCGGACGCGCGATCAGGTTGGACATCGTGCCGAGACGCAGCGCACCTGAGAGCGCGAAGGCGCAGCCGGCGCCGGCCACGAGGAACATCGCCAGCTGCACGCGCTGCGCCGCCGTCGTCGCATCGAGCGCGAGGAGCGCGGCAGCCAGCACCGCGCCCGACGAGGAGGTGGCGCTCACGATGGCGAAGCGGCTCGCGCCGAGCAGGCCGTAGCAGATGAGCCCCGCGAAGAGCGCGATCACCCCTGCCTGCGGCGGCAGATTGGCGACACCCGAATACGCGACCGCCTCCGGCAGCAGGAGGCCTGCGATCGACAGTCCGGCGAGGAGATCCGCAAGGGACGGCGGGCGGACGGTGGCCACGGACATGCGCGCGATCATACGCGTGCCCGCCATCAACCATCAATATTTTCAAAGAGTTATGAGCGTTCCGGCCTCCACGTTCCCTTAACACTGCCTCGCTAGACTTGTCACGAAATTCAGACAGCCCGCGCGTGCCATGCAGTCCACGCTTCCCGCCAACGACAGGCTGGCACAGGCCCAGGCGCTCTTTCACCGCGCCGTCGACTCGCAGCGGCACGGCCGCAGCGCCGAGGCACTTATGCTCTGTGAGCAGGCGATCGAGCTCGAGCCCGGACACTTCGAGGCACTGCAGCTCTCGGGCCTGATCGCCGGCCGCCTCGACCAGCCGCAGCGCGCGGCGCAGCTGCTCGGCCGCGCTCTGCGCGTCAACCCGCGCAGCCCACAGGCGCTCGTCAATCACGGCACTGCGCTCTGCCTGCTCAAGGACCACGCGGCGGCAATCACGAGCTTCGATCAGGCGATCGCCCTCGAGCCCCACAATGCGGACGCGCACTACAACCGCGGGGTCGCACTCGCCGCCCTCGAGCGCTACGAGGACGCTGTCGCCAGCTTCGACGCTTCGGTAGCGCGCAAGCCCGAGCATGCCGCCGCGCACTTCAACCGCGGCATCGCCCTGATCCGGCTCGGTCGCTGCGAGGAGGCCGTCGCAAGCTTCGACCGCGCGCTCGAGCTCAGACCGCACCATCCGCAGGCGCATTACAACCGCGGCATTGCGCTCGGCACGCTGCGGCAGCATCTGGCCGCAGTGGCCAGCTATACGGCGGCGATCGCGCAGTCGCCTGACTATGCGGACGCCTACAACAATCGCGGCACGGCGCTACAGGTCCTCGGCCGGCGCGAGGAGGCCGTCGAGAATTTCGACGCGGCCGTCGCGCGCAGCCCGCAGCGGCCCGAGTTTCGCAACAACCGCGCGCTGGCGCTGCTCGCGGTGGGCAGATCCGCGGCGGCGCGCGCCGACCTCGAGACGGCCATCGAGCTCCAGCCGCAGTTTGCCGAGGCCCACAGCAACCTGGGGCTCGTCCTCGCCGCCCTGCATCTGCCCGAGGAGGCTCTCGCGAGCCTCGATACCGCGATCCACCTCGATCCGGGCAATGCCCAGGTCCATCTCAACCGCGCCCAGGCGCTGCGCGAGCTGCGCCGCTTCGAAGCCGCGCTCGAGAGCTTCGACCGGGCCCTCGCCCTCAAGCCCGACCTGCCGTTCGTGCCGGGCCTGCGACTGCACACGCGAATGCAGCTCTGCAGTTGGGAGGGGCTCGATGCCGAGCTCGCGGCTTTGCGCGGCGCCATTGGCCGCGGGGCAGCCGTCACTCCGCCCTTCCCCCTGCTGGCGCTATCCGGCGCGGCAGCGCTGCAGTGTCGGGCGGCCGAGATCTGGATGCGGGAGAAGCATCCGCCGCAGGCAGCGCTTGCGGCGATCGCGTTTCGCCGCGACGGTGACAGGATCAGGCTCGGGTATTTCTCCGCCGACTTCCGCGATCACGCGGTCTCGATCCTGATGGCCGGCGTGTTCGAGGCCCACGATCGGAGCCGTTTCGAGCTCTCGGGCTTCTCCCTCGGACCCGATACGCGTGACCCGGTGCGACAGCGCCTGGAGCGCGCCTTCGATCGCTTCTTCGACGTGCATGGGCGACCCGAACGCGAGATTGCCCTGCTCGCGCACAGCCTCGGTCTCGACATTGCGGTCGATCTCAGCGGATTCACGCAGGGAGGCCGCCCGGATGTCTTCGCGCTGCGCGCAGCTCCCGTGCAGGTCGGTTATCTCGGCTACCTCGGCACGATGGCCGCCCCGTACATGGACTACCTGATCGCGGACCCGACGATCGTGCCGGCGGCCTGCCGGCAGCACTACACCGAGCGAATCCTTTACCTCCCCAACTACCAGGCCAACGACCGCAGCCGCCGCATCTCGAGCCGCGTGTTCACGCGCGCCGAGCTCGGGCTGCCGGCGACGGGGACTGTGTTCTGCTGTTTCAATGCAAGCTACAAGATCACCCCCGTCATGTTCGACCGCTGGGTGCGCATCGTGTGCAGAGTGCCGGGGAGTGTCCTGTTCCTCTATGCGCCGAGCGGGACGGTCGAGCGGAATCTGCGGCGCGAAGCGCTGCTACGCGGGCTCGAGCCGCAGCGGCTGGTCTTCGGCGGCAAGCTCGCGCCGCCCGAGTATCTCGCCAGGTACCGAGCCGCGGATCTCTTCCTCGACACCGAGCCCTACAACGCAGGCACGACGGGGAGCGATGCGCTGTGGGCAGGACTCCCGGTCCTCACCTGTGCCGGCGAGGCGTTCGCCGCTCGCGTGGCCGCAAGCCTGCTGCGCGCGATCGACCTGCCCGAGCTCGTCACTTCGAATCTGGCGGAATACGAGGATCGGGCCGTCGAGCTCGGCGGCGATCCTGGCCGGCTGGCCGCAATCCGCGAGAAACTCGCTCGCCATCGCCTCACGAGCGCGCTCTTCGACGTGCAGCAATTCACGCGGCATCTGGAGCGGGGGTATACGGCAATCTTCGAGCGTCATCAGGCCGGCCTGCCCCCGGACCACGTCGGCGGTTGCCTCGAGACCTCATGAGCGCCAACCCCGCAGCGCTGCAGACCGACCTGCTGCGGCAGGCTCACAGCCTGCTGAGGCGTCAGCGCCACGCCGACGCGGGGCGGGTGCTGGAGCGACTGCTCGAGCTCGCACCGGAGAACGTCGAGGGAGTCACACTGCAAGCCCAGCTTGCGCTCCACAGCGGCGACCTCGACCTCGCGACACGGATGGTCGAGACCGCGGCACGGCTCGCCCCGCACCGGGCCGCCATTCCGTACACGCGCGGCCGCATCCACAAGGCACGGGGCGAGCTGGCTCTTGCGCTCGACTGCTACACGCACGCCGCGCGGCTCGACCCCGATAATCCCGACATTCCGACCAGCTTGGGGATTACGCTGCGCGCGCTCGGCCGGCAGGAGGAAGCGATCGCAGCATACCGCAGGGCACTCGCCTTGAAGCCGGATCACGAGCTCGCCAGCACCAATCTGGCGAACCTCCTCTGGAGTCTCGGCGAGCGCGAATCCGTAGCGGCGTTGCGCGAGAACGCCCGTCGCAGTCAGGCGGCCAGGGTCGGCCAGCTGCACCGCAAGGCGCTGGAGCTGGTGGAGCAGGGCAAACGCCGCGCCGCACTCATAGTGCTGCAGGAGATCCTCGCGACAGCGCCCAACCCCGTCACGCTCCTCTGGGCTGCGGGTCTCGCCAGTAACTGCGGCGATGTGCCGCTCGGGCTCGAAACCGTCGAGCGGCTGCTGTGCGTCGAGCCCGGCAATACCGCAGCGCTTCGGCTGGCGTGCATGCTGGCGGTGGAAGCGGGACTCATCGAGCGAGTGTCGCGCCACGCGGAGCCGCTCATGCGGCTCGCGCCGACGGACGAAGTGCTGCTGTTGACCCGCCTGGCGTTGCCGGCGATTCAGGAGTCCCGCGAGTCGATCCGCGCGACGCGCTCATCGTACGAGGCGGCGCTCGATGAGCTGCTCGAGCGCCAACTGACGATCAGTGACCCCGGGGCCCTGGTCGGAGTGCAGTCTTTCTTTCTCGCCTACCACGGCGAGTGCGACCGTGATCTGCAGGTGAAGGCAGCGAATCTCTACGCCCGGGCGCTGCCGTCACTGCTGTACGTCGCGCCCCATTGCGAGCGTCGCGAGCGCCGTCCCGGCAGGGTCCGGGTCGGCTTCCTCTCGCGGTATTTCTGCTGGCACTCCATCGGCAAGACGAGCCGTGGGCTCATCGAGAAGACCGACCGCAAGCGCTTCGAGGTGTTCGTGCTGCGCGTCATGCCGGGCACGAACGACGATACGACGGCCGCAATCCGCGCCTGCGCCGATCACTATCTGGAGGTATCCGGGGATCTGTGCGCGCTCGAGACGACCTGCCGTCAGCTCGCCGCGCTCGAGCTCGACGTACTCTTCTACCAGGACATCGGCATGGACCCGCTGCCCTATTTCCTCGCGTTCGCGCGTCTCGCGCCCGTGCAGTGCGTGTCGTACGGTCATCCGAATACGAGCGGCGTGCCGGCCGTAGACTACTTCGTATCGAACGACCTGTACGAGACTGCCGATTCGCCGCGGCACTACAGCGAGCGGCTCGCCCTGCTGCATGATCTGCCGACGCTCGCCTATTACTACCGCCCGAGGGCGCCGAGCGAGCCGGCGAGCCGCACGCAGCTCGGCCTGCCGGAGGAAGCCAACCTCTACGTCTGCCCGCAGACGCTCTTCAAGATCCATCCCGACTTCGACGCGCTGCTCGCGGCGATTCTCGAGCGCGATCCCCGCGGCCGCCTGGTGTTCATCCGCTCCAACATCCGCGAGTGGGTCGACAGACTCGTCGCCCGCTTCCGCAGCACGATGCCGGCTGTGGCCGACCGTATCCTCTTCCTGCCCTCGATGCCCGGTGAGCGTTTCATGCAGCTGCTCGCCGTGAGCGACGTCATGCTCGATCCCCTCTTCTTCAACGGCATGAACTCCTCGCTCGAGGCGCTCGCCGTGGGACTCCCGGTGGTGACGTTGCCGACGGCGCTGCAGCGCGGACGTCACACGCGCGCGATGTACGTGAGGATGGAAATGGCGGACTGCATCGCGGCGAGCGAGGCGGACTACGTCGACATTGCGGTGCGACTCGGCACGGATCCGGCCGCCAGGCAGGCGCTGCGCGAGCGCATTCTGAACCGCAACCATGTGCTGTACGAGGACCTGCGGGTGGTGCGCGAGTTCGAGCGCTTCTTCGAGGAGGCGCTCCGGGACAAGGGGTTCAGCGTCTGAGCGGCCGACCGAGCGCGGTCCCGGATCCGGCGCCCTCGCTTGCCGTGCTGCGGCGTCGCGCCATGGATCTTCACGGCGCGGGCCGCCTCGGGGAAGCCGAAGCGGTCTGCGAACAGATCCTGAGGCTCGCCCCGGCCGAAGCCGGTGCCTTTCAGCTGCTCAGCCTGATTGCAGCCCAGAGCGGCGACCTGCCGCGGGCCGCGGAGCTGCTGCGCCGCTCCCTGGCGATCAACGGCTCATCCGCCCACGCGCACTTGAATCTCGGGCTGCTGCTCTCGCAGCAGGGCTCCTACGGCGAGGCCGTGGCGAGCTTCGAGCGGGCGGTCGCCATGCGCCCGGATCTTGCCGAAGCGCACGTGCAGCGCGGCCATGCGCTGCGCGTGCTGCAGCGGCCTGAAGAGGCACTGACGAGCTTTGCGACCGCGATTGCGCTCCGGCCCGACCTGGCCGAGGCGTTCTGCGGGCGCGCCGCGGCGCTGCAGGACCTGCTGCGGCCAGAGGAAGCGCTGCTGAGCTACGGCGAGGCCATCCGGCTCGCGCCCGACTACGCACAGGCGCGCTACAACAAGGGCCTATGTCTGCTGCAGCTCGGCCGCTTCGCCGAAGGGTGGCCGCTCGCGGAATGGCGCAGGCAGCTCAAGCAGCCGCTCGGCGCCCGGGAGTTTCCCGCGCCGCTCTGGCAGGGGCCCGAGAGCCTCGCCGGCCGGGAGATCCTGATCCACTCCGAGCAGGGCCTGGGCGACACGCTGCAGTTCTCGCGCTATGTCGCGCCGCTGCTCGAGCGCGGCGCGCGCGTCACTCTCATGGTGCAGACGGGTCTCGCGGCGCTCATGAGCCGCTCCTGGCCCGGCGTCCGTGTCATCGCGGAGTCGTCAGAGCCGTCCGCAGCGCCCGATTACCACTGTCCGCTCCTCAGTCTGCCGTTCGCGTTCGGCACGGTCGAGGCGACCATTCCGGTGCGGGCTCCGTATCTTGTCGCCGACGCGGAGCGCGTCGCGCGCTGGCGCCGAAGGCTAGGGGGGGCGGGATTCAAAGTCGGTGTCTGCTGGCAGGGACGACCGGGGCTGGTCGATGTGGGGCGATCCTTTCCGCTGCACGCGCTCAGGCCGCTCGCGGCTCTCGCCGGTGTGCGGCTCGTGTGCCTGCAGCACCGCGAGCAGCTCGATCCCGTGCGGGCGGTAGCCGCCGAGATGCGTATCGAGCTGCTCGAAGAGCCGCTCGACACCGGCGGCAACGCCTTCGCGGACACTGCGGCGATCATGCAGAGCCTGGACCTCGTGGTCACGTGCTGCACGGCCATCGCACACCTCGCGGGAGCTCTCGGGCGCCCGACCTGGGTGGCGCTGAAGCACGTCCCGGACTGGCGCTGGATGCTCGGGCGCACCGACACCCCCTGGTACCCGACGATGCGGCTCTTTCGCCAGCGCGAGCGCGGCGCCTGGGACGGGGTGATCGAGGCGATGGCGCGGGAGCTTGCGGCGTGCGTTATTCGACCGTGACGCTCTTGGCCAGGTTGCGGGGCTGATCGACGTCGGTGCCGCGCAGGATCGCGGCGTGATAGGCGAGCAGCTGCAGCGGCACCGTGTAGACCGCCGGCGCCTGGAAGTAAGTCACGTGCCGCGGCATCTCGATGACGGTCACCCCGTCGCTCGACTGGAAACCGGCCTCCGGGTCGGCGAACACGACAAGCTCGCCACCGCGCGCGCGCACTTCCATGAGGTTGGATTTCAGCTTCTCCAGCAGGTCGTTGTTCGGGGCCACTGTCACCACCGGCATGTCGGCGTCGACGAGCGCGAGCGGCCCGTGCTTGAGCTCGCCGGCGGGGTAGGCTTCGGCATGGATGTAGGAGATCTCCTTGAGCTTGAGCGCACCTTCCATGGCGATCGGATAGAGCGCGCCACGCCCGAGGAACAGGGCGTGATGCTTGTCCGCAAAGCGCTCGGCGAGCCGCTGGATCACGGGCCCGAGCGCCAGCGTCTGCTCGATGAGCGAGGGCAGCTCGATGAGGCGGGCGACGAGCCCGCGCTCGCGCTCGGCGTCAGCCCCGCCGTGGTGGCGGGCGAGCGCGATCACCAGCATGCCGAGCGCGGCGAGCTGCGTGGTGAAGGCCTTCGTCGAGGCGACCCCGATCTCGGGTCCGGCGCGCGTCAGCATCACGAGCTCGGACTCGCGCACCAGCGAGCTCTCCGGCACGTTGCAGATTGCGAGCGATGACAGGTAGCCGGACTGGCGCGCCAGGCGCAGCGCCGCCAGCGTGTCGGCCGTCTCCCCGGACTGTGAGATGCTGACGAAGAGCGAGTCGGGCGGGACCAGGGGGCTCCGATAGCGGTACTCGCTCGCGATGTCGACCGTGCACGGGAGCTTGCAGATCTGCTCGATGAAGTAGCGCGCCACGGCAGCGGCGTGGAAGCTCGTGCCGCAGGCGACCATGTGCACGTGGCGCGTGCGGCTGAGCACGGCCGCCGCAGCCGGTCCGAACGCGGCTTCGAGCAGCCGGCCGTGCGCGACCCGCTCCTGCAGCGTGTCGGCGACCGCGCGCGGCTGCTCGTGGATCTCCTTCAACATGAAATGCCGGTACGGGCCCTTCTCGGCGGCATCCGCCGACAGGTCGCTCTCGCGGACCGGCCGCTCGACGCTGTCGCCGTTGCGGTCGATGACCCGCACAGTAGTGCGGCGCACCTCGGCGACGTCGCCTTCCTCGAGGAAAATGAAGCGCCGCGTCACCGGCAGGAGCGCCGCCACGTCCGAGGCGACGAAGTTCTCCTCGACCCCGAGGCCGACCACCACCGGGCAGCCCTCGCGGGCGAGGATCAGCCGCTCCGGATCGTGCTCGCTCACGACCACCAGTGCGTACGCGCCCTCGAGCTCCGCGACCGTGGCGCGCACGGCCTTCAGCAGATCGTGTAGCGTCTGCTGGTGGTAGTGGATGCGATGGGCGATGACTTCGGTGTCGGTCTCGGAGGCGAACTGATAGCCGCGCCGCTCGAGGTCGGCGTGCAGCTCCTCGTGGTTCTCGATGATGCCGTTGTGGACGATGGCGAGGCCGTCGCGCGACACGTGCGGATGGGCGTTGCGCTCGCTCGGCACGCCGTGGGTCGCCCAGCGTGTGTGCGCGATGCCGATTCTGCCGCTCGTCGGGCTGTGAACGAGCGCCTCATCGAGGGTGCTCACCTTGCCGACGGTGCGCAGCCGCGTCAGGTGCTGCGTACCGTTCAGCACCGCGAGCCCGGCCGAGTCGTAGCCGCGATACTCGAGCCGCTTCAGGCCCTCCATCAGGATAGGGACGATGTCGCGCTCGGCGACCGCTCCGACGATTCCGCACATGGCCTCTTGCCTCGGATGCATCCTGCCCCGCAGGCCCTGAAGTCGGGTGAGCTGTCGGGGCTTAGTGGCCTTTAAGTGTGCCCGAAACGGGGCTGAGGCGCCGAAACTGCCGGAAACACCGTGACCGGGGTCGCCGCAGGACCCGCAGGGGGCCCTTGGGCGGGGCGAGCGCCAGCCCAGAGGGGTCCTCAGGCCGCGGCGGGCTTACGCAGCGCAGGGCGCGGCCCGGCACCGCAGCCGGATGAGCGCCGCGCCGAGTGTACCCAGACCCGACAGCATCAGCCACAGCGCGGGCGGCACCGGCACCGCGGTCAGGTTGATATCTCCCTGGTAGCTGCCACCCGAGCTGCCCGTTGCGGTGCCGCTGATCTGCAGCACGTAGGAACCCGCCGTCAGCAGAGTGGGGTTGATCTGCAGGTAGGTGGCGTCGCCGCTCGGGAGGATTGTGGCGTAGTCCACCGTCCCCACCGGGGTCATCGTCACGAGGCCTCCTGGATTGGACGTGAGGCTGTAGATCTCGGCGAACAGGTTGCTGATGTTGAACACGCCGTTCTCGCCGATGGTCGACGAGACGACGTCTGCCTGCGCCGACCCGATCTGGAAGAAGTAATTGTCGATGAATCCCGCAGGTCCCAGATAGCCGTTGACTGGGCCGCCGTAGATGTCGGAGCCGGTGATTGCGCTCTGCGGGGAATTGAACTGCACGATGTAGCCGTACTGACCAGGAACGGCGTACATCGGCGCCGCTGCTGGGCAGGTGGGACTCACGCCGCTCGCGAGCTCCTCGCAGCTGAGGGTGAGCGTGCCCGCCTGTGCGGTGCTGGCGAACGCGCCGGCGGCAAGCGCGCCAATCAACATCGCGCGGGCCATGCCGCGTGCGAATCTCATGCCCTTACCCGCCCCAGGGCCCGGGGTCGTTCTGGTCTCACCGGGCACAGTTATGCCGACTGTGGCCCAACTCTGTGACAGCCAGTTTTATGTCTGATGACACCTGCGCCGGCCTGGCGTGCTGTAGTGCAGCATCGGGACGCGACAGCGCCAGTGCGGACGACGCCACGAAGGTGCTACGACTGGCGGCGGCGCCCACGGCGCGGGCTCCGGCGCTAGGGAACCTCTGCACAGGTACCCATGATTGACCGATACTGCGTGCAGGGGACAGCAGCGGTAGAGGCACGATGAAGCAGACGACATTTGCGTCGGCGGCCTGGGATAAGAAAGGCAAGGTCACTCGCCGGGAGCGCTTCCTTCAGGAGATGGATGCGGTCATTCCTTGGAAGCACCTGAACCGGCTGATTGAGC
>JASHTN010000324.1 GCA_030040525.1 Gammaproteobacteria bacterium
GACTGCGCTGCACGTGCCGTGCCTGTGCTATCCCGTCGGCCTTGGGCCGCAGGGTCTGCCGCTCGCGGTGCAGGTGGTCGGGCGTCTCGAGGAGGACGAGGCGCTCATCGCGCACGCAACCTGGATGGCGGCGCAGTCGATGCGGGCGGTCGCGCCGCGCTGAGCCCGCGGCACTCGGCGTCCTGACCCGGTCCGGCGGCCGCCTATTTCTGGTCCTGCATCTGCAGCTTCGGAATGCCGAAGCGTCCCTCGAGATCATGCAGCTGCGCGAGGTCCACCGACCCGACGAGGTTCACGATGGTGAACTCGCGCGGCTCGCTGGCGATGATGGCGAGCCCCTTCACTCTGGTTTGCTCGACGCACATGTAGATGTCGACATCGTTGTGCTTCCTGGCGTCGTGGACCTGCACCAGCCGCTGCCACCCCGGCGCCGTGAGCTGCCTGCGCAGCCGGTCGACTTCCGCCTGGGGGTAGGCGAAGTCCGAGTCAAACGTGTAGCTGCGCACATAGATGCCCTGCAGGCCGTTGATCACTTTGCGTACCGCGGCATCCTCGGGCTTGTTGGGATCGAGGAAGCGCGCGGCCATGCCGATGAGCGATGCGTCCAGCGTGACGTTGACGGTCTGGCTCGCTTTGGCATCGAGCGATGCGAAATCGGGCAGCGCGAGCTGCCCGTCGGCGGCGCGCACCGGCCCTGCGCCGAGCGCCGCGAGCGCGAGCAGCGCGAGGAGCGGGATGCGCGGCGAGTGCGACACTTCAGGCACCGGTATCGGCGGCTTTGGGCGGGTGGGAGGCGTCGCTGACGCCGCGGTAAGCGAGATCGAGCTTGGCTCCCGTGACCCGCAGCGCCTCGATGAGCTCGCGGCGCGCTTCGAGTCCCTGGCGCTCGTGCGCGAGCTCTCGCTCGTAAACGGTGACGAGGCCGAGCAGCAGCGAGGCGGCGAGGGCCGCCGGCACCCACAGCAGGCTCGGCGGCGTCCGCCGCGGCGCGCGCCGGCTTTCGCGGTCGATGCGCGCGCGAACGCGCTCGGCGAACCCGTCCTCGGGCTCGACCGGGCGCAGCGCCGCGCGCAGCTCTTTCTCGAGATCGGTCATCGGCACGGCGGGCGGCTCATGGAATCGCCGGGCCATCGGGTGAGGCGGCCGGCGAGCCGGCGGCGCTCTCGAGTCGATCGCGCAGGCTCTCGAGCGAGCGCCTCAGGTGGCTCTTGACGGTATTGAGCGGCATCGCAAGTGTCTCGGCAATCTCGAGCGGATCCAGGTCCTCCTGATAGCGCAGCACCACCACCGCGCGCGCCGGCGCGGGCAGCTGCGCGATGAGCGCTCGCAGCCGCCGCTCGAGCAGGGGGTCGTCGCCCGCGGGCTCCTGCGCAACGCCCGGGTCGCCCTCGAGGGGCACGGTCGCGTGGCGGGACTGCCGGCGCAACCGGTCGATGGCGAGCCGCGTGGTCACCTGGCGCAGCCAGGCGAGGAGATGGGCGTCCGACTGCACCTCGCGGACACTGCGGTGCAACCGGAGGAAGACCTCCTGAGCCAGGTCCTCCGCCTCGTGCCGATCCCAGAGCATCCGTAGCGCCAGACTGTACACCGTGCGCTGGTGGCGGCGAACCAGCGCAGTGAACGCGGCTGGATTCCCCGAGCGTGCTTGGCCGAGCGCGTCGCCCGATCCGCACGCGGCCTCGTCCCTCACAGCCGATGTTCAAGCGGGCGGGGCCGGCCTTCAAAGCGGCAGGCGCGGCCCATCATGCGCCGCCGCAACCGTATCGGGAGCGGGCGCGAAGCGCCCGCGCAGCGCCCTGACCGTGTCCATGCTGAGCGAGCCCACCGCGTTGACAATGGTGAACTCGCGCGGCTCGCTCTCGACGATCGCCAGTCCGGTGATCCGGTCCTTGTCGATCGCCAGATAGATGTCGACGTTCTGCTCCTTCTTCTGATCGCGTACGTGAACAATCTGACTCCAGGTCGGCTGCGCCAGCTGGGCGCGCACCGCGTCGAGATCGGCCTTCGAATAGACGAAATCGGAGGCGAATTCGTAGTGTCGCACGGCAAGGCGCTGCAGCCCATGCATGAGCGCCTTCGCCCGGGCGCTGTCGGCATCGTGATCGGGCAGCAGCGACCCCGCGAGGCTGAAGGGCAGGGGCCCGAGCGTGAGATCGACGGCGTCGGTCGCCTCGCTCCGCAGGTGGTCGAAGGCCGGGAGCCTGAGCTCCGGGGTCGGGCTCTCGGCGTCCGCGTGCGCCGCCAGCACGAAGCAGCCGAAGAGGACAAGGCAGAGACGATGAGGCATGGCGATCTCCCGGGTGAGAAGCCTGCGAATCGGGCTCTCTTAATAAGGAATACGCCGCCGGGGGCGGGGAAGGGTGCAGCGGTGGCAGAATCCGGACACTTATGCCCGACCGCAAGCCGTCCGCCGGCAGCCTGCTGCTCGGCCTGATCCCCTTCGTGGCGATGTGCTTCACGGTGCCGCTGTGGGATCGGATCGACCCGATGCTGCTCGGTCTGCCGTTCAACCTGTTCTGGCTCATCGTCTGGATCGTGCTGAGCAGCCTGTGCCTGGCGATCGCCTATCGCCGCGAGAGCGGGCGCCGCAAGCCGGGTGAGCCGCGCCCGTGAGCGCGACCGCCGTCAGCCTCGCCGCGATCCTCTTGATCGTCGCCGGCGGCACGGCAATCGGCTTTCTCGGGGCCGCGCGCCGCCGGATGAATCTCGAGGAATGGACGGTCGGTGGGCGCGGCTTCGGCGTGGCGCTGGTGTTCCTGCTGACTGCCGGCGAGGTGTACACGACCTTCGCCTTCCTCGGGGCGAGCGGCTGGGCCTACTCTCGCGGCGGACCGACGCTCTACATACTCGCCTACCTGACGCTCGCCTACGTCGTGTCGTTCTTTCTCCTGCCGGCGATCTGGGAGGCAGGCCACCGGCACGGCATGCAGACGCAGTCGGATTTCTTCGGCACCCGCTACGGCAACCGCTATCTCGCCGCGTTCGTCAGCCTCGTCGGCATCGCCTCCCTGGTCCCGTACCTCGACCTGCAGCTCACCGGCGTCGGGATCATCGTCCAGGTGGCGAGCTTCGGGGCGATCGGCCGCACGCCCGCGATGGCGGCTGCAACGGTGCTGCTCGTTGCCTTCGTCTTCGCCGGTGGCGTGCGGGCGGTCGCCTGGGTCAGCGTGGTGAAGGATGCGCTGGTGCTGCTGGCTGCGATCGCGATCGGCATCGGCGTTCCGCTCATCCACTTCGGCGGCATCGGCGCCATGTTCGCAGCGCTCGCCCACGCCCACCCGCGCCACCTCACCATGCCGGGTGCCACCACCGGCCTCGGACACGCCTGGTACGTATCGACCGTGCTGCTGACCGCGCTCGGGTTCTACATGTGGCCGAACGTGTTCGCGGCGACCTTCACCGCTCGCAGCGCCGATGCGCTGCGCCGCAACGCCGTGCTGATGCCGCTCTACTCGCTGGTGCTGGTCTTCATCTTTTTCGCGGGCTTTGCCGCGGTGCTGATCGTGCCGGGCCTCGCCGACGGCGACCTGGCGCTGCTCGCCGTGGTACGTCGGACCTTTCCGCCCTGGTTCCTCGGGGTCGTCGGCGGCGCGGGCGCACTCACCGCGATGGTGCCGGCCGCGATCCAGATCCTGACCGCGGCGACGCTCTTCGCCAAGAACCTGTTCCGGCCGCTCGTCGACCCCGCCCTGAGTGACGATCAGGTGGCACGGCTCGCGCGTGCCACGGTGGTCGTGCTGGGACTCCTCAGCCTCGCGCTCGCCGCATTCGGCTCGACGACGCTGGTGTCGCTGCTTCTCGTGGGGTACGCGGGGGTGACGCAGTTCTTTCCCGGCGTCGTCCTCGGACTCTTCTGGCGTCGGGCCACGACGCCCGGGGTCTTCGCGGGCCTGATCGCCGGGGTCGGTGCTGCCGTCCTGCTCATGCTGATGCGCCACGATCCCGTGTTTGGCCTCAACGCCGGCTTCGTGGCATTGTGTCTCAATTTCCTGATCGCGGTCGCGGTGAGCCTGCTTTCCGCAACGGCAGCAGACTCACCCGCCGCACCATCGAGGAGCCGGGCATGGAGCTGATCGAGCCGATTCGTGAGCAAGCCGGGGCGCTCCAGGTCCTGAGACGCGATCTGCACGCGCATCCCGAGCTCGGCTTCCAGGAGCAGCGCACCTCGGACCTCATCGCCGCGACGCTCGAGGGCTGGGGCATCCCGGTGCACCGCGGCCTCGGCAGGACCGGCGTGGTCGGCATCGTCCGCCAGGGCAGCAGCACCCGCGCCGTCGGCCTGCGTGCGGACATCGACGCGCTCCCCGTGACCGAGCGCAACACCTTCGCCCACGCGAGCGTCAATCCCGGCCGGATGCACGCCTGCGGCCATGACGGTCACACCACGATGCTGCTCGCGGCCGCGAGCTACCTCGCGCAGCGCCGCGATTTCGACGGCACGGTGTACCTCGTGTTTCAGCCGGCAGAGGAAGGCGGCGGGGGCGCGCGCGAGATGATCCGCGACGGCCTGTTCGAGCGCTTTCCCATGGAGGCGATCTTCGGCGTGCACAACTGGCCGGGCCTCAAGGTGGGCGAGTTTGCGCTGCGCCCGGGGCCGGTGTTCGCCTCCGCCAACGACTTCACGATCGTGATCCGCGGCCGGGGCGCACACGCGGCGATGCCGCACAACGGCATCGACCCGGTGCCGGTGGCGTGTCAGATGGTGCAGGCGTTCCAGACCATCATCTCGCGCAACAAGCGCCCGATCGACGCCGGCGTCATCTCGGTCACGATCGTGAAGGCCGGCGAGGCGAACAACGTCGTACCCGAGTCCTGCGAGCTGCAGGGTACCGTGCGGACCTTCACGGTGGAGGTTCTCGACATGATCGAGCAGCGCATGCGGCGCATCGCCGAGTCGACCTGTCAGGCGTTCGAGGCGTCCTGCGAGTTCAGCTTCCACCGCAACTACCCACCGACCATCAACCACGCGCGCGAGACCGGCTTTGCCCGCGAGCTCCTCGGTTCACTCGTCGGCACCGGCAACGTCAAGGACTTCGAGCCGACGATGGGTGCCGAGGACTTCAGCTATTTCCTGCTGGAGAAGCCCGGCTGCTATTTCCTGATCGGCAACGGTGACGGCGCTCACCGCAGCGCCGGACATGGCGGCGGGCCCTGCATGCTGCACAACCCGAGCTATGACTTCAACGATGCATTGATCCCGCTCGGCGGCTCGATGTGGGTACGGCTCGCAGAGGCCTGGCTCAACGGCCGGCGGCCCGGCCTCTAGCGCGCGGCGACGCGCCGCCGCGCCTTCAGCAGCACGTCCACCGCTTCCGGCCGGTCGTCCCAGTAGTCGAGCCGCACGCGGCCGTCGGGGAGCTGACTCACGGTCGCGGGAGCTGCGCTGAACGTGCAGTACCAGCCCGAAGGCAACACGACCGCGTTGCGCGGCCGGCCGAAGCTGCGATCGAACACCAGACCGTCTCCCTCGAGCCGATAGCTCGTGGGATCGGTGTAGGTCTCCGAGATGCGCAGCCGCAGGCTCTGTCCCGGCTGCACCGCCGTGAACGGAATGACGACGACGTGCGCCTCCGGGGCGACCTCTTCACCGACATTGATCCCGGAGGCGGCGAGCTCGGCGCCGCTCATCTCCCGCGCCGTGAGCTCCTGCCCGGAGTCGAGAATCATGGCCGCGGGATGGCTCGCGACGCTCCCCTGACGCACGACGTTCGCGTAGCCGTTCACGCCCGGCCGGCTCTCGGTGTAGTCGTGATACAAGCGGAAGGCGTGGGTCCCGGGCTGCTGCAGAAAGTAGACGATGTCCCGGTTCTCGTGGGCCCGCTCGGCGAGCCTTTCCTGCTCCGTGCCTCCCTGGAAGGGCGACTCCCAGCTGCGTGCAGTCGTCGGCGCAGCGGGGCGCGCGGCAGCTCCGCTCGGCGCATCGGCGACGGCCCGGATGACGAGCGGGGCCACGCCGGCACCGGCGTGCAGGAAGCTGACCGCGATCCGTCCGTCGGGCTCGGTGCGGATCTGGGAGGGCACCGAGAGCCCGACGACCTCGTAGCCCGGCGGCAGCACGATCCGGTTGCGCGGCACGCCGAGCGGCCGGTCGAAGACCAGTGTCTTGCCGTCGAGGTAGTAGCTCTTCGGGTCCTTGTAGGTCTTGAGGATCAGGAGCCGCGCCTGGCCGCGCTCGGGCACCGGCCGGGCGAGCGTCACCCGGATGTACTCGGTCGCCGGATCCGCCTCCCGCATCAGCGGGTCCTTGCGCGCCTCGAGCCCGCTCACGACCTCGAAGTGCAGCGGTGTGCCGAGCATCGCATCCTGGACGCTCTCGTCGCTCGCGACGCTGCCCTTGCGGATCGGGTTGTAGAAGTAGCGCGCACCGGCGGTGGTGGCGGTGACTTCGTAGTGAATCCTGAAGCTCGCCGTCCCGGGGTCGAGCAGCTCGTAGCTCGTGTACTCGTCGGCCTCCGTCTGCGTCACGGCCGACGCAAAGTAGGGCGCGTCTTTTGCGGCCTCGCCGGGGCTGCTCTGCGCCGCCGCGCCGCCTGCGACGCACAGGCAGAGCGCGCCGATCAGCGCAGCGACACCGGGACTGCCGGGCCTGCCGAGCGAGGCCTTCACGGTGCCCCCCTTGCGATCCCGTTCTGCTCGAGCAGAGACAGGTAAGCATCGAGCGGCGGAGTCCTGAGGCCCGCGACCTTGCCCTGATCGTCCCAGTGGCGCACGCGCACCGCATCCCGGAAATAGCGCTCGCTCTCGAACCGCGTCACCTCGGATGGGGACATCGGGCCGCCCTGGAGCTTGAGCGTGTGAGCCGAGGCCGCACTGAGGCGCGCGACGTACTGCGCATCCGTCGCGCACAGGTAGCGCTTTGCGGGCACGTGCAGGCGCACGGGCTCTGAGATCTCCGGTCCAAAGTGCCGCGCCAGCCACCTGGCGCCGCTTTCCTCGTGACGCGCATCGCTCGTCCAGTCCGCGAGTCGCTCGGGCACGTCCGCGAGCAGATGACCGATGTCGTGGAGCAGGGCAGCGACGATGAGCACCCCCGGGGCGCCCTCGCTGTGCGCGAACCAGGCGCTCTGCAGCGCGTGCTCGGTCATCGAGACGCGCTCGCCGAAGTAGGCACCGGCGCCGCGCGCGCCGTAGATGGCGAGGATCTCCCGGGCGAGGCTCATCGGTGTGCAGCGGCGAGCTCGCGCCGCAGGAGGCCGGTGCCGCTGTAGACGCTGTCGCGCGTCAGGTAGCAGCCCTGCAGATGCCGCGGGTGTCGGGCCGAGGTGAAGGCGGTGCGGCCGTGGAGCGTGCGCTGGTTGTCGAACACGACCAGGTCGTCGGCGGCGAGCTTCATGCGCAGCTGGAACCGCGGGTCGAGCAAGAGAGCCGCGAAGCGCCGGTACGCCGCATAGAAAGCCGGCATGGCGCGCGCGGGCAGCGCGAGCGGGGCGATCGTGCTGAGGCAGGCGAAGGCCTGCGGAGCTGTGGCGCGCAGGTGCTCGGCGAGCGCGCAGCCGTCGGCGAACAGGCTGTCGCCGCCGTCGGGCGAGGTGACGAGTGCGTGCAGCGCCTGGAAGCCCGGCACCGGCTCGCGGTAGGGATTGTCGGTGTGCAGGCCGAGGCCCAAGTCCGAGTTGGCGAGATTCGCCGGCTGCGGCACCGAGCGCACGTCGAACACCAGCCCGTAGTTGGTCTCCGCCACCCGGCCGACGAGGCTCATCGCGCCGAGGATCGCCCGCTCTTCGCGCGGCACGCCGCTGAGGAACGCGATGCCGTCCTGCAGCAGCCGCGTCAGCCAGGCGAGCCGCGCGTGGCCGTCGCTGCGCGCGGCGCGGAATGTCGCCCAGGCGAAGTCGCGCTCGGCGGAAAGCTCCGACCCCGCGAGCCACAGCCGCCGCTCGAGCTCCGGGCGCTGCGCCGCGATACCCGCCGCCTGGGCCGCGAGCCAGCCGAGGTCGAAGCGGCCGGTGCGCGTCTCGCCCTGCCACTCGATGAGCACCACGCCGTCGGCGCTGCGCGCCGTGCGTATCCTCGGATCGGCCGGCAGCTCGGTGACGTCGATGAGGCGCTGGCCGCTGTGCGGATCGCGGTGCTCGCGCAGGTTATCGCGCAGCCAGAGGCTCGAGAACTCGCTCACTGCGCCGCTCTGCCACTCGACGCTGAGAGCCTCCGGCGTCGCCGACACGCGCCGCACCTCGAGGCTCTGCTCGCCGTCAGTCATGCGCACTCACCGCCGCCGCCGCGCGGACCGCGGCGGCCCGGGCGTTGAGCGCGAACAGGTACGCCCCGCAGAGCGCCGCCGCAGCGCTCACCGCGGCGAGCGCTGCGAACACGCCGCGCCAGCCGAAGTGCTCGGAGAGTCTTGCGACGCTGTCGCCGGCGAGTGCGCCGCCGATGTAACCCAGACCGTCGATGATGCCGGAGGCCGCGGCGCTCGCCTGCTTGCCGCCGAAGTCGAGCGCGAACGCGCCGCCGAGATAGGAGTAGGGGCCGAGCAGGCAGAACGCCACCGCGCCGATCAGCACCACCGGCAGGAGCGAGGCCGGCCGGCCGGCCGGCACCGCCGTCAGCGCGAGGAGCGCCAGCGCCCCGGCGCCGAGTCCGACGAACAGGATCAGCGCGCGCCCGTTCAGTCCCAGCCGGTCGCTCAGCCAGCCCGCGATCAGCACCGACAGCGCGCCGACACCGGGGAAGATCGCGCTCATGCTGGCCGCATCGCTCACACTGAAGCTCAGGTAGTAGTGGAGATAAGAGGGCGTCCAGTTGTTGAACGCCTCGCGGATTATCGTGCAGCCGAACGACAGCAGGCAAACCACCAGGAAGGCGCGGCTGCGCGCGAGCGGCAGGAGCAGCGCCGCGACGCCCGCGGGCGGGGCCTCGGTGGCGGCGAAGAGATTCAGCGGGTTGGGCTCGGCCGGCGCATGACCTTCCTCGGCGCGCGACTCGCGCAGCCAGAGCAGGTTGGCGATCAGCATGGCGGCGGCCACCACGCCCGCGAACACGAACAGCGCCCGCCAGCCGAAGCCGCGGGCGATCAGCGCCCCCATCTGCTGCCGGGCGGCCGCATCGCCGATCAGATAGCTGATGCTGAGGATGCCGACGATCGAGCCGTAGGAGGAGTAGTTGAACCACTTGGAGGAGACCTTGATGAGTCCCGCCCAGCCGATCGACTGAGTGAGCCGGTTGCCGATCCAGGCGAGCGTGAACACGGGCAGCACGCCGCCGGCGGCGAACGCGAACGTGAAGAGCATCGCTCCGCCCACCCCGATCAGGAAATTGCGCCGCCCGCCCCAGTAGTCGCCGAGCCCGGTCAGGAAGAGCTTGCCGAACGCGTAGGCGAGCACCCCGAGAGAGGCCATGCTGCCGATGTGCACGAGGGCATCGGCGCGGCCGATGCCGTGCCGCCCGAGCTCATCGGCGAGCAGCGGCGTGGCGACCGAGAGGTCGGCACGGCAGTAGTAGCAGGCCGCGTAGCCGCAGAACAGCAGCACGATGGTGCGGACTTGTGCGGAACGCAGTGACAGGTGCGCGCCCCGGGATCGATCGCTAGCGGGGCGCAGGCCCCGTGACGGCACGCACGTCCACCGGCACGCGCGCCGCGGGCGCGAGCGCAGTCAGGAGAGCCAACGGGACGAGGGTCTGTCGCATCGGGTGCCGAGGCACCCGATGTTAGCCGACGGAGGGGATGCGAATCACGCGGAACCGGGCGTCGGCTGCGGGCGCATCGCTGCGTGCGGCAGCGGCGACCCGCTGCACTGCGCTTACCAGCGGCCGTAGTAGCCGTGCACCACGACCACCGGGGCCGGGGCGATGACGCCCATGGCCACGTACGGCCGCGGAGGTCCAACCGGGGCGACCACGCAGCCCGAGAGCGCTACGGCAAAGCCCAGAGCGATCAGCAGTTTGACAATGTTACGCATGGCCGATTCCTTCTATATATGCTCACCTGCTAGAAGGAAACGCGGGCCGGACCGGGCCGCTGACACCGCAGCGTCGTTCCGCGACCGTTCAGGGACCGTTAAGAAATCTGTGTCAGCCCCTTGCGCCTGGCTCTGATCAGCACCTCGCGCAGCACCGCGGCGTGATTGCAGCGCGAGTCGCGCGCTGCGTAGAGGAGCGTCACGCGCTGGTGCGCAGCGCGCGTGCGCAGCTCAGCGAGCATCCGCCGCTGGGCGCGCAGCTCGGCACGGTAGCGGCGCGCGAATTCCGCGAAGCGCCCGGGGTCGTGCGCGAACCACTGGCGCAGCCCCGTGCTCGGCGCGAGCTCGACGAGCCAGGCATCGAGCGCGGCGCGCGTCCTGGAGATGCCGCGCGGCCAGAGCCGATCGACCAGCGCGCGGTAGCCATCCGCGGCGTCGCGCTCCGCGTAGATCCGCTTGATCTGAACGCCGTGCGCGGGCGCGGCCGCCGCACCGGACTCGACCTCGTGCAGGTAGCACGGCGGTGAGCTGTATGCCGCGCCCGCGCGCCGCGTGCGTCGTCTGGCCATCTGCCGTACCTCTCCGGCATGCGCATGCGCCAGGCGCATCCGGCATGCGCATATGCCCGCGCAGCACGCGTAGTATGCTCGCTCCTCCTGGAAGGGGAGCCCCATGATCACGCTCTACCATCGTCCCAACACGCGCTCGACGCGCTTCGTGTTCCTGCTCGAGGAGCTTGCCGCGCCCTACACGCTCAAGCTCGTCACGACGCGCACCCGCGACGGCGGCGGCGCGGTCGATCCCGCCAATCCGCATCCGCACGGCAAGGTGCCGGCGATCTCCGACGACGGCGTGCTCGTGTTCGAATCGTCGGCGATCGCGCTCTATCTCACGGACCGCTTTCCGCAGAACCGGCTGGGACCGCTCGCCGGCGAGCCGGGACGCGGCGCGTATCTCTCCTGGCTGGCCTACTACAGCGGCGTGATGGAGCCGGCCTTCCTCTGCAAGTTCATGAACGTCACCGTGCCGCGCGCCACCGCCGGATGGGTCGCGCTCGAGGAGATGTTGCCGGTGCTGATCGATCGGCTCTCGCAGGGGCCGTACCTGCTCGGCGGGAATTTCTCCGCGGTGGATGTGCTCTACGGCACGAGTTTCGCGCTGTTCGCCAACAGCCCGCTGCTGCCGAAGTCGCCGGTGATCGAGGCTTACGTGAAGCGCATCCTCGAGCGCCCCGGGTACGCACGCGCCATGGCGAAGGCTGCCTGAGCCGATGCTGAGCGGCGGTTCCCGGCTGCGCGCCTGCCGGCGGGCGCTGCGCCCGCGAGGTCCGAAAACGGCCATTTCCAGGCGGCGTGCCCGCGTATGGTGGCCGCACATGGAGACCATCGCAGGCCTCGACCCGGAGGCGCTCAACCGCGCGCGCATCAGCCGCGATCCGCGTTTTGACGGCAAGTTCTTCATCGCGGTGACCTCGACCGGCATCTATTGCCGGCCGATCTGCCCGTCGCGCTGGGCGAAGCGCGTCCACGTGCGCTTCTTCGGCAGCACGGCCGCGGCGGAAGCCGCCGGGTTCCGCCCCTGTCTGCGCTGTCGGCCGGAGGCTGCGCCCGGCACGCCGGCGTGGCTCGGCACGGCGGCGGTCGTGCGTCGTGCGCTGCGCATGATCGACGCGGGCGCGCTCGATGAGGACTCGGTCGAGGCGCTCGCCGCGCGCTTAGGCATCGGCTCGCGCCACCTGGTGCGCCTGTTCCGCCGCCACGTCGGCGCTTCCCCGATCGCCGTCGCGCAGACACGGCGCCTGCACTTTGCGGTGTGCCTGCTGGAAGCGACCAGCCTGCCGATCACGCAGATCGCCATGGCCGCCGGCTTCGGCAGCTCGCGCCGCTTCAATGACGCGTTCCGCGCCACTTACCGCCGCGCACCGCGCGAGCTGCGCAAGGCCGGACGTCGCGCGGCCGCCGCCGCCGCCTCCGACCAGGTGATCCTGCGGCTCGCCTACCGGCCGCCCTACGACTGGGAGCACATGCGCGAGTTCCTCGCCGCGCGCGCCATCGGCGGCCTCGAGCGCGTCGATGGCGGCGGCTACGCGCGCACGCTCGCCTGTCCCGGTGGCCGCGCGCTGCTCACGGTGCGGGCGCTGCCCGGCGAGCATGGGCTCGAGCTGCGTGTCGCCGGGGCACCCGCGGCGGCGCTGCTGCAGCTGTCCTCGGCGGCGCGCCGGGTGTTCGACCTCGCGGGCGACCCGGCGCGCATCGGCGCGGAGCTTGCGGCCGATGAGCTCATCGGGCCGCTCGTCGCGCAGCGTCCGGGCTTGCGCATTCCCGGCGCCTGGGATGCGTTCGAATGCGCCGTGCGGGCGATTCTCGGGCAGCAGGTGAGTCTTGCCGCCGGCCGCACGCTGGTCGAGCGGCTGGTGGCACGCACGGGCGAGGAGATCCGCGACGGCATCGCCGGGCTGACGCGGCTGTTTCCCACGCCCGCGGCGCTCGCGCGCGCCAACCTCGAAGGCCTCGGCATCACCGGCACGCGCATCGCCGCGCTCAGGTCGCTGTCGCGCGCGGTGCTCGAGGGGCGCGTGGACTTTGCCGCCGCGCCCGCGCAGGTGACCGCAGCACTCACGGCTCTACCCGGCGTCGGTCCCTGGACCGCGCAGTACGTGGCGCTGCGGGCGCTCGGCGAGCCGGATGCTCTGCCGTACGGCGACTGGGTGTTGCGCAGGATGGCGGCTGCGGCTGACCGTGCGCCGCTCACCGCGCAGCAGCTCGAGCAGCGCTCGCAGGCCTGGCGGCCGTGGCGCAGCTACGCAACGGTCCATCTCTGGCAGGCTGCCGGCCAGCTCGCCCGCAGGCGGCCGAGTGGTGCGCGGCGGGCGGCGGCCGCCAGGGCCGCCTCGGCCGCAGCGCACGCGTAACATAGAGGCATGTCGGTCACCTGCTGGCACGAGCTGGACAGCCCGGTGGGCACGCTGCTCCTTGCGGGCAACGGGACTGCGCTCATCCGGGTGCACTTCCAGTCGGGCCGCCATCCGCTGCGGCCTGCACCCGAGTGGCGCCGTGACGCGGGACCCTTTGCCGCCGCCGTGCGCGAGCTCGAGGAGTACTTCGCCGGCGAGCGGCGCACGTTCAGCGTGCGGCTCGCTCCCCAGGGCACCCCGTTCCAGCTGTCGGTCTGGCAGGCGCTGCGCGCCATTCCCTACGGTGAGACGCTCTCTTACGGCGAGCTGGCGCGCCGCCTGGGATGTCCGGGCGGGGCGCGCGCGGTGGGACTTGCCAACGGCGCCAACCCGCTGCCGATCATCGTTCCCTGCCACCGCGTCATCGGTGTGGACGGCTCGCTCACCGGTTTCGGCGGCGGCCTCCTGATCAAGAGGGCGCTGCTCACACTCGAAGGCGCCGCGTGCGTCGCCGATCTGTTCGACGCCTCCCGACCTCGCTGCGTACAATGAGGGTGCACGGGGAAGAGGGGAGTTACGGCATGGGCGGATCCATCACGCAGAGACAATCCTCGGGCTATGTGCTGCTCGGCGCGCTTGCGCTCAGCGCGGCCGTCCCCCTCGCGCTCGGCGCGCCCGGCGCCCCCGCGCGCAGCTACTACGAGCACGAGTTTCCGCCCGGCAGCACGGCGCTCCCTTTCAGCGACGCGGTGCGCACCGGCAATACGCTGTACGTCGCCGGACACATCGGCATCGACCCGAAGACCGGCAACGCGGCAGCGGCTCCCCAGGCCGAGGCGCGCCTGGTGATGGAGGCCGTCAAAGCGACGCTCGTGCGCGCCGGCTTTGCCATGGACGACTTCACGTCGGTGACCGTGTATTGCACGGACCTCGGCCTCTACGACACCTTCAACGCGGTTTACGCCGGCTACTTTCACCAGCATCATCCGGCGCGCGCCTTCATCGGCGTCGCGCACCTGGTGCGCGGTGCGCACTTCGAGGTGCAGGGCATTGCGGTGAAGACCTCCGCCGCGAGATGAGCGGTGCGGGGATCTCAGCCCCGGGGGCGGGGCCGAATCGATTGAGGGGATGGCGGTGAATCGTCGCGAGTTTTCCCTAGCCGCGGCCGCAGCCGCCGCAGTCGCGGCGCTCGGGCCGCGCGGTGCGCGGGCGCAGCCGTCCGCGGCTGCGCCGCCGTCCGAGGTCGCCCCGCGTGCCAGGAAGCTGTATCACGATGCGCTGATCCTCGATTGCAACTCCTCCCCGCCGTGGGAGGACGGCAAGCTGCCGCTGCCCCAGGCGGACCTGGATCTGGTGCGCTCGAGCGGCATCAATGTCATCAAGCTCTCGCTCGGCGGCATCAACAGCGACTTCGAGCACACCGTCGCGGAGATCGGTGAGCTGCAGCGGCTCTTCGAGGTGCATCCGGACTATTTCACCCAGGTGCGCCTCGCCGACGACATGGCACGCGCCAAGCGCGAGGGGCGGCTCGGGATCATCCTGTCCTTCGAGAGCGTCGACATGCTGCAGGGCCGCGTGGATTCGCTCGAGCTGTTCCGCAATTTCGGCGTGCGCGTCATGCAGCTGTCGTACAACCGCAAGTCGCCGTTCGCCGCCGGCGTCATGGAGCCCGAGGGCGGCGGCCTGACCGAGCTCGGCCGGCAGGCGGTGGCGGAGATGAACCGGCTCGGGATCGCGGTCGACCTGAGTCACGCCAATCCGCAGACCACGACCGACGCGCTGGCGCTGTCCGCCAAGTCGCCCGTCATGACGCACGCCGGCTGCGCCGCCATCCATGCGCACCCGCGCAACAAGACCGACGAGCAGCTGCGCGCACTCGCCGCGCGCGGCGGCGTGGTCGGCATATACGACCTGCCCTACCTGACCGCCTCGCCCCGGCAGCCGACCCTCGAGGACTACATGGAGCACATGGAGCATGCGCTCAAAGTGGTGGGCGAGGAGCACGTCGGCATCGGCAGCGATGTCGGGATTACACCGTTCGACACCAGCGCCAAGGGCATGGCCGAGTTCGCCAAACAGCTCGAGGAGCGGCGCACCGCGGGCCTCTCGGCTCCGGAGGAGGACCGCCCCACCTACGTCGAGGGAATGAACACCCCGCTGCGCATCGAGATCATCTGCGACCAGCTGCTCAGGCGCGGCTACCCCGCGGGGGTGGCCGAGAAGGTGATGGGCGCGAACTTCGCGCGCGTATTCGCCGACATCTGGAACGTCTGACCCGCGTCCCGGCCCGGCCGTGCAGAGCGCACGGCCGGGACGGCAGTCTGCGGCGGTCAGTGCAGCAGATTCAGGGCGTTCTGGTTGTCATCCACGAAGTAGACGCCGCGCTCCGGGTCGTACGCGAGCCCGAAGAGCGCCCCGTTGCCCGGAGGCGAGCCGATGTTGTCGAGCAGCTTCTTCGCGCCTTGCTCGCCCGCGGGAGTGACCTCGACGAGGTAGCCGTCGCCGCCGTTGGCCGCGAGCAGGTCGCCGCCCGGCGTGGCGACGAGCCCGAGCGGGCCGTTGAGGCTGCCGCCCGCTGACAGCGTGCGACCCGTTCCAGCCGAGTCGGTGCGGCCGAGCGGGCGATCGACGACGGCGATGCGATTGTCGAGCGTGTCGGCTATGTAGAGCCGCGCGTCGTGCTCGCTGCAACCGTAGTCGCAGGCGGCATGCAGCGCCACGCCGGTCGGACCAATGACCAGCGCGACCGGATCGGTGCGCTGTGGAAACCCGGCGGCGATCACGGTGATCGATTCCAGCACCGGCTTGGCGGACGCCGGGAGTTGCAGATCGAGCCGCGTGACGGTGCCGGCGTTCACGGCCGCGCCGTTGGCGGCGACCGTGCCGTTGAGCACATTGCTGACGAACAGCTTCGCCCCGTGCTCGTCCTCGAAGGCGGCCATGTCCCACGGACCGTTGATCAGCGAGCCGAACCAGGTCTCGACGGGCTTGCCCATGCTGTCGAGCACGATGAGACAGCCCGCCTGCATGGTGGCCGAAGTGCCGTCCGACGTCGGCAGACTGCCGACGATCACCCAACCCCGGTCGAGGACTACCAGCGCGGTCGTGAGTCCCACCCCTCCCGGACAGGCGCCCGGCAGTGTTGCGGGGCTGAGCGCGGCGAACAGGCTGACCGCGCCGTCAGGGGCGATGTCCACGATGGTGCTGCCGGTGCCCTGCAGGTTGCCGGAGCTGTTGAAGTTGCTGACCAGGATGTGGCCGGCGCGCAGGTTGCCGATCGTGTACTTCACCTGCGCGACGCCGTACGGGTTCAGGTCGCCGTTTCCGGGCACGGTGGATGCGACCGGGCTGATGGTGTTGAGCGGCGGCAGCACGAGGCGCGGATCGGCGGCGTCGGCGGCCGCGGTGCCGGCCGCAATGAGACCTGACAGAGCGAGGCCAAGCGCGCGGCGCGCGCGCGGCGTCCTGAAACGTGCCTTCATGGTGTTTCCCCTGGTGGAGCGGCACGCGGACCTGCCCGCGTGCTGACAGCAGGTGTGTGGCGGGAAACGACCGTGTGGTTCTGGGCGCTACGACGGGCGCCATGCCGTGCGCGCCGCCGTCATTGGCCCGAGGGTCCGGGATTTCCCCCGATCACGCCCACGAAGCCGAAGTCCGCATCCGGCCGGATCTCGAGCCGGGTGCCGAACCGCTGCGACTGGCGGGCCACCCGCTCGAGGATCTCCCGCGCCGTAGCCGGTGAGGCCGGCCGTGGCACGCCCCTCTCCGTCCAGCGCCGAGCGTAGCCCAGATCGACCGGATAGAGCCGTGCTTCCGCAAAGCGGTTGCCGGCGAAGCGCACCTGAGCCACAAATGATTCGAAGGGCAGCGGGTTGGCAAAGAAGCCTTCGTCCGACACTTCGGCGAGATCGTGGTCGGTGGCTCGCTCCGGATGCCGGAAGGCAGCCGCGAGCTGCGGCGCGAAGCTGCGCGTCGCGTCGGTCGGCTGCGGTGGCTCGGCACCGCCCGCCACCCAGAACAGATCGCCCATGCCGTAGAAGATCGGCCGGCCGTGGTAGATCTCGATGCCGCCGACGTGATGAATTCCGGTCGTGAACCAGAGGTCTGCGCCCCCATCGATTGCCGCGTGTGCAAGCTGCTCGATGAACTCAGCCGGAACATCGTACTGGTCCGTCGTCGGCGTCGGCACTGCACTGTTGCCCGGCTCGTGGCTGTGGATCGCAGCGATCAGCAGATCACACCCCTGCTTCCCGCCGCGCACGGCGCGCAGAAAGCCGGCCGCATCCTGGCTGTCCATCGCATAGGCGATCGCGAATCGGTCGCCGCGCTCGAAGGTCGTGCCAAACATCGCCAGCGGTGTCTGGCCCCTGGCGGTGGGATAGAGCTCGTCGCGAACCGCGCGCATCCGATCGTAGACAGCTCCCGGGAGGATCGTGCTCGGCTTGAGGTGCAACGGGCTGAGCCCGGGCCGCGCGGGCGCGCCATCCGCCCCGTCGAGCGCGTTTGCGAGGGGGCCGAACGTGGACGCGATCGACACCAGCCCCACGCGGGCACGGGGGGCCTCGAGGTAGCCTGCGCGCCGCGCCTGTCCCAGGTTCTCGCCGACTCCGGCGTAAGCAATCCCGGCGGCATCCAGGCTTCTGCTGGTCTCCTTCATTCCGGCGATGCCCCAGTCCAGCGCGTGGTTGTTCGCCCGGGCGAGAAGGCGCAGACCCAGGGTCGCGAGGTCCCGTGCGGCTGCGGGCGGTGCCGCGGCCAGAACGACCTCCTCCGGATCCAGCATGATGGAATCGCTGAAGCGCGGCATATCCACGATCGCCTGCTCCATGTTGGCGACGCCGAGGTCTGCGTGCTGGATGACCTCAGCCACCTTGGCAAAGCCTGCATCGCGCGCCAGCATCGTCCCCACGGATCGGTCGATGAGCAGGTCCCCGCCGACTGCGACGGTGAAGCCGTCGGGCACGTGGGTCTCGAGATCGCGGGCGGGCGGTCGATTGGAATCGAACAGCGCGGGATCCTTGATCTGCGGATCCGCGGACAGGGGTTGCTGGGCGTGCCCGGGCAGGACCAGCGCGAGTCCCAGGAGCAAGCCCGGGGTGAATCTCATGCGATGCGGTCTCAAGGGCCGCTCCCCAGGACCTCGGTGATCGGCGGCGCGGCCTCGGGCACCGCCTGGCGGTAGTCCTTGCCGAGGAAGGCGGCGACGGTGGCGGCGATCTGCGCCTGGTGCAGCTCCGTGGCGGTGTGGGTGCGCTCGCCGCGGGGCGCGGTGTCGGGTCCGAGCACCGCGATCCAGATGTTCTCCGAGCCCTTCTCCTCGACGCCGTGCTCCTTCCACTCGGTAGGTCCGCTGCCGCGGCCGTGATCGGTCGTGATGATGAAGGTGGTCTGGTCGCGATAATCCGGCAGCCGCTGCAGCCTGTTCCACAGCTCGTTGACGAACAGGTCGAACATGTTGGCCGCGTGCAGCACCAGGTCGTAGCGGCCGGCGTGCGCCCAGTTGTCGGTTTCGCCGTAGCCGACGAACAGCACCCGCGGCTCACCGTGGCTGAACGCATCGAGCAGCGGCACCTGCAGGAACGCGTCGTAGACGTCCTCGTCGTCGAGGCGCGTCGTCGTCTGGTAGAGGCGGTTGATGAGCGCCTGCCAGGGATCGGGCTTGCCGCGATAGGGGAGATCCCATCCGACCTGCAGCGCCAGCCCGCTGCG
>JASHTN010000325.1 GCA_030040525.1 Gammaproteobacteria bacterium
GCCGGCGCCCGCTGTGACGCCGGCACCGGCTCCGGCGCCGCTGGCCGCGGTACCGCCGCCTGCTTCTCAGCCGCCGCCGGTGACCAAGCCCCCGGTGACGAAGCCCCTGGCGCGGAGGCAACCCGCGCCGCCGTCCCCCGCTGCCGGTGGTGGTTCGCTGCTCGACACCCTGATGAGCTTCTGGTGGCTGCTGATACTCGCCGCGCTGGTGCTGATCGCGGTCGTGGTGCTGCGCTTCCTGCGCTCGCGGCGCGCTTCCGAGTTCGACAGCTCGCTCGGCCGGCTTGCCGTGGCCGGTGCCGCCGCCGCGGATGCGGGTCGCGGCTTGTCCGCGCCCGCCGAGCGGTTCGATTCCGGCGAGGTCCGGGAACTCGACATGCCGCCGATGCGGGCCGACGCGCCGCACCCCGAGCCCGAGGTGACGATCGAGGAGACCGGCTCGCACGAGCGGCCACGCTTCGCCCCGGGGCCCGCAGCCGCCGCTCCGCCGCCGAAGCACGTCACCGCGGACGACACCATCAGCAGCGAGACCGCGATCAATCTCGACCAGGGCGATCCCCTGGCCGAGGCCGACTTCCACATGGCGTACGGGCTGTACGATCAGGCGGCTGATCTCATCCGCATCGCCATCGGCCGTGAGCCGGCGCGGCGCGATCTGAAGCTCAAGCTCCTCGAGGTGTTCTTCGTGTGGGGCAACAAGGAGCAGTTCCTGCAGACCGCGCACGAGCTCGCCGGGACGCGTGCGGAGGCAGCCCCCGGCGAATGGGAAAAGATCCTGATCATGGGCAAGCAGCTCGCGCCCGAGGACGAGCTGTTCTCGGGCGGCGCGGCGGTGACCGGTGCCGCGGCGGGCGGTGTGGACTTGAATCTC
Source organism: Gammaproteobacteria bacterium (assembly GCA_030040525.1). Lineage (GTDB taxonomy): Bacteria > Pseudomonadota > Gammaproteobacteria > Steroidobacterales > Steroidobacteraceae > 13-2-20CM-66-19. The sequence goes on from JASHTN010000325.1 coordinate 872, forward strand.
GAGGGCGGCCAGAGCCGCGTCGACTTCGACCTGCTCGGCGAGCCAACGCCCGGGAACGCGCCTCAGGGCGTCGACCTCGACATCGGCGCGGCCGTGGGTGAGCACGGCGGTGGCGCGACCGAATCGACGACCAACGTGACCGACCGCAACATGGCGCTCGAGGCTTCCGGGATCCGCACCGGCAGCACGCGCCAGATGACAGCCAACCTCCGCCAGCCCGGGGCTGCGCCCGGCGAGACGGAGGGACCGACCGTCGAGCAGCCCGCGCTGGCGCGTTCCGACAACCCGACCATTCGCAAGAAGGTCGAGACCGCGCTCAAGCAGGGCGGGGCAGAGCAGACCCAGGAGCTCGCCCTCGATGACCTGGGCCTCGATCTCGGTAACGCCGATACGGTGGACCAGCCTGCACTCGCCGGGGCCGCCGAGGGACCGACGCTGGTCGCCAGCCTCGACGAGGACACGCGCAAGGACCTCGAGGCCGTGCACGGCGGCTCGAGGACCGCGACCACCGGCCAGTGGTCATTCGACCCGGCGGAGCTCGAGTCGGCCGTGACCCAGGCGGGCCCGCTCGGCGCCGAATCACAGACCGCGCGACTGCGCGCGCTCCGGGAGAGTCAGGTCGACGTCGACCTGAGCAACGAGACGACCGGCTCTCACGCGGCGAACGGCGACAACCTCGATGTCGACCTGAGCAGCACGACGGGAACTCATCCGGCGGCCAATGGCGGCGGCCTCGATCTGGACGTCGGTACGGCCACCGTGCCCGACACAGCGTTCGCAGCCACGCAGCGCCTGTCGTCGGAGGAAATGGCGCTGCCCGATCTGGAGCCCGTCACCATGAGCGAGGTCGGCACCAAGCTCGATCTGGCGCGCGCCTATATGGACATGGGTGATCCGGAGGGGGCGCGCAACATTCTCGAGGAAGTGCTCAACGAGGGCTCGGCCGCGCAGAAGCAGGAAGCCCAGCGGCTGATGGAGTCCTTGCCCGGTTGATGAGCATGGCTTGCCAGAACTGGCCCGTCAGCTAGCGGGCAAAAGCCGCGCCTTTTGCCCGCGGGCCCGAATCCACCGCAAGGCTGGCCTGCTGAAAGCGCCGCAGGCGCTTTCAGCCAATCAGGGAGAATTGCCGTCGGGCTCGAGTACGACGGCGCGGCGTACTCGGGCTGGCAGGCGCAACGCACGCTGCGCACGGTACAGCAGGTCGCCGAGCGTGCCCTGAGCGGCGTCGCCGCCGAGTCGATCAGTCTGGTCGGCGCTGGCCGGACCGATGCGGGGGTTCACGCCGCAGGACAGGTGGCGCACTTCGACACCGCGGCGAGGCGCACGCTACGCGCCTGGGTGCTCGGCGCCAACAGCGCACTGCCTGCCGACGTTGCCATCGCCTGGGCGGTGCCCGTGCCGGCCCACTTTCATGCGCGCTACTGCGCCGAGGCGCGCACCTACCGCTACGTGATCGGCAACCGCACGGCGCGCCCGGCCTTGAGTGCCCGCCGTGCCGCGTGGGTATGGCGGGCGCTCGATGCAGCGCGCATGGCCGAGGCCGCAGCGTTCCTCACGGGCGAGCACGACTTCAGCGCGTTCCGATCCGCGGAGTGTCAGGCGCAATCGCCGGTGCGGCGGCTGGAGCGTCTCGAGGTGGCGCGGCACGGCGACTGGGTCGTCATCGAGGCGACCGCCAATGCCTTCCTGCACCACATGATGCGCAACATCGCGGGGCTCCTGGTCGCGATCGGCAAGGGCGAGGCCGCCCCGGGGTGGGCGCGCGAAGTGCTCGAGGGACGCAATCGCGCCCGGAGCGCGGCCACCGCTCCGGCCGCCGGGCTGTATCTCTGGGAGGTCCGCTACCCGGCGGCGTTCGCCCTGCCTGCGCCGTCCCTGCCCCGGCTGTTCCCCGCCGATCGGCTATGATCGGTCGCCGACGATTCACGGACCCGTACCCGTCGGAGGAATGAGCTGGCGATGACCTGGTTCGACAAGATCATGCCCTCGCGCATCAAGACGGAGCGGCGCACGCGCTCGGTCCCGGAAGGCCTGTGGATCAAGTGCCCGGCATGCGACGCGGTGCTCTACCGGGCCGAGCTCGAGCGCAACCTGTACGTGTGCCCGAAGTGCAGCCACCACATGCGCATTCGGGCGCGCGAGCGGCTCGAGCGCTTTCTCGACCCGGACAGCATTGGTGAGATCGGCGCGGCGGTCGCTCCGGAGGATCCGCTCAAATTCCGCGACAGCAAGCGCTACCGCGACCGGCTCGCCCAGGCGCAGAAGGCGACCGGCGAGAGTGATGCGCTCATCGTGCTCGAGGGCACGCTGCACGCGCTGCCGATCGTCGCCTGCGCGTTCGAGTTCCAGTTTCTCGGCGGCTCGATGGGCTCGGTCGTGGGTGAGCGCTTCAAGCGCGGCGTAGACTACTGCATCCAGGAGCGCCGCCCGCTGGTGTGCTTCACTGCCAGCGGCGGCGCCCGCATGCAGGAGGCGCTGTACTCGCTGCTGCAGATGGCGAAGACGGCCGCCGCGCTTTCGCGTCTGGCGCAGGCGCACCTGCCGTTCATCTCGGTGCTGACCGATCCGACGACCGGCGGCGTGTCGGCGAGTCTGGCGCTGCTCGGGGATCTGAATCTCGCTGAGCCGCGCGCGCTCATCGGCTTTGCCGGCCCGCGCGTGATCCAGCAGACGGTGCGCGAGACGCTGCCCGAGGGCTTCCAGCGCAGTGAGTTCCTGCTCGAGCACGGCGCCATCGATATGATCGTCGACCGGCGCGAGATGCGCGACCGCATCGCAGCTCTGGTGCGCCTGCTGTTGAAGCTGCCGGCCGCAGCCTGAGCCGCCGGTCGCGGCAGCGGCGCGCCGGGCCCGATGCGCACACTCGCGGAATGGCTGGCTCTGCACGAGTCGGTGCACCCCAAGGCGATCGACATGGATCTGACGCGCGTCAGCAGCGTGGCGCAGGCGCTCGGGCTCACGGCGCCTCCCTTCCAGGTCATCACGGTCGCGGGCACCAACGGCAAGGGTTCCACGGTGGCGCACGCCGACGCGCTGCTGCGGGCGCTGGGGGCCGCCACCGGCATGTTCACCTCGCCGCACTTCCTGCGCTACAACGAGCGCATCCGCGTCGGCGGCGCCGAGGTCGGCGACGCCGAGCTGATCGCGGCGTTCGAGCGCATCGAGGCGGCACGCGGTGCGACCACGCTGACCTTTTTCGAATACAACACGCTGGCGGCGCTCAGCATCTTCGCCGCGCGGCGCGTGGATGTCGCGGTGCTCGAGGTCGGGCTCGGCGGCCGGCTGGACGCCACCAATCTGGTCGCCGCCGATGTCGCGGTGCTCACCTCGGTCGGCCTCGATCACCGCGACTTTCTCGGCGACACGCTCGATCTCATCGGGGCGGAGAAGGCCGGCATCTTTCGCGCGCAGCGTCCGGCCGTGCTCGGCACGCCCGATATGCCGCCGAGCGTGTTCGCGCGGATCGCAACGCTGCCGGCGCGTGCGCTGATCGCCGGCCGGGACTTCAGCTGGGAAGTGCGCGCGGACCGCTGGAGCTATCGGGGCCTCGAGCTAGCGCTCGATGAGCTGCCCGCCCCGCGCCTCGCCGGCTCGATCCAGTACCGCAACGCCGCCGCCGCGTTCGCGGCGGTCGAGGCACTGGGACCGCCCGCCGCGCTCACCGCGAGCCGCGTGAGCGCGGCGCTCGGCGATGTGCGGCTCGCGGGCCGCATGCAGATCGTTGCAGGTCCGGTCGAATGGATTCTCGACATCGCGCACAACGAGCCGGCCGCGCGGGTGCTGGCCGGACACCTGCGGGAGCGGCCGCTGCCGGCGCCGGGCGGACGCACCTTCGCGGTCGTGGGCGTGCTCGCAGACAAGGACGCCGCAGGGATTGCCGCGGCCGTGGCGAGCCTCATCGATGCATGGGTCGTGTGCGCGCTCCCCGGGCCACGCGGCGGGAGCGCTGCGGAGCTGGCGCGGCGCCTCGCGCTCGGCAGCGCCGATCTTGCGCTGGCACCGTCGGTCGAGGCGGGTTGCGCGCTTGCAGCGCAGCGCGCCAGGCCCGGCGATCGCGTGGTCGTGTTCGGCTCGGTCTATACGGTCGGGCCGGCGCTCGAGTGGCTTCGGATATACTGAAGGCGCTCAAGTGAGGCGCCTCAGGGCCGGCAGTCGTGATGGCCACAATCCCGCTCACCTTGCTTTACGCGCACTTGCCCCCACCGTGGATGATCTGGTGAAAGAACGGCTGACGGGCGCAATCATCCTTGTGGCCCTGGTCGTGCTGTTGGTGCCGGAGCTGCTCACCGGCCCGGTCCGGCCGGCCGCAAGGATGCCGGGCGCC
>JASHTN010000326.1 GCA_030040525.1 Gammaproteobacteria bacterium
TAGTCGACGGGGTGCGGCAGGCGCCCTCGCGCGCCATGCTGCGCGCGGTGGGCTTTCGCGACGAGGACTTCGCCAAGCCGCAGATCGGCATCGCCTCGACCTGGGCGAACCTCACACCCTGCAACATGCATATCGGCGAGCTGGCGCGCGAGGCGGCCGCCGGCGCCGACGCCGCCGGCGGCCGCGGCGTGCTCTTCAATACCATCACCGTCTCGGACGGCATCTCCATGGGTACGCCCGGCATGCGCTACTCGCTGGTGTCGCGCGAGATCATCGCCGATTCCATCGAGGCGGTGGTCGCCGCCCAGGGCTTCGACGGCTTCGTCGCGCTCGGCGGCTGCGACAAGAACATGCCGGGCTGCGCGATGGCCATGGCGCGCCTCAATCGGCCGGCGGTGTTCGTCTACGGCGGCACGATCCGCCCTGGCGCACAGCGGCGCGATATTGTCACAGTGTTCGAGGCGATCGGGGCACACGCCGCCGGCAAGCTCTCGGCAGCCGGACTTCTCGAGATCGAGCGCACCGCGATCCCGGGGCCGGGCAGCTGCGGCGGCATGTACACCGCCAACACCATGGCCTCGGCGATCGAGGCGCTGGGACTGTCGCTGCCGGACAGCTCGGCGCAGGAGGCGGTGAGCGAGGCCAAGCGGACCGACAGCCGCCGCGCCGGCGAGGCGGTGGTGCGCCTGGTGCGCGCGGGCTTGAAGCCGCGCGACATCCTCACGCGCAAGGCGTTCGAGAACGCCGTCACCGTCGTGATCGCTCTCGGCGGCTCGACCAATGCCGTGCTGCACCTCCTCGCCATCGCGCACGATGCGGGCGTGCGGCTCACGCTCGATGACTTCACCCGCATCGGCCGGCGCTCGCCGGTGCTCGCGGATCTGAAACCGAGCGGCCGTTATCTCATGTCCGAGCTGGTCGCCATCGGCGGGATCCAGCCGCTCATGAAGATGCTGCTCGATGCCGGACTGCTGCACGGGGAGTGCCTCACGGTGACCGGTGGCTCTCTGCGGCAGAATCTCGAAAAGACGTCCATGTACCTGACAGGACAGGACATTGTCCGCCCCATTTCGGATCCGCTGAAGAAGGACAGTCACCTGGTCGTGCTGTACGGCAACCTCGCTCCGGAGGGGGCGGTGGCCAAGATCAGCGGCAAGGAGGGCGAGCGCTTCAGGGGACGGGCCCGGGTGTTCGACGGTGAGGAGCGGGCCACGGCGGCGATTCTCGCCGGCGGGGTGCGCCCCGGGGACGTCGTCGTCATCCGCAACGAAGGTCCGAAGGGCGGCCCGGGCATGCGGGAGATGCTCAGCCCGACCGGCGCTTTGAGTGGCCGCGGCCTGGACGGCCAGGTCGCCCTGATCACCGACGGCCGCTTCTCGGGCGGCAGCCACGGGTTCGTCGTCGGTCATATTTCACCCGAGGCGGCCGTCGGCGGCGCCATCGGGCTGCTGCGGGACGGTGATTTCATCACAATAGACGCTGCCAAGCGTGAGCTTCGGGTAGAGTTGCGGGCCGCGGAATTGCGCCGCCGACGTGCGCGGTGGAAGCCCCCGCGGCCCTACGCGCGTGCGGGTGTCCTGGCCAAGTACGCTCACCTGGTGGGCAGCGCCTCGCAGGGCGCGGTGACCGGGGTGACACAGCGACCGCGGCGTAATTCCTGAGTTACCGCCGGAGTTGTCAGCTTGGGGGGCAGCGGTTACAGTGCGTTCCGCATTCGTCGCGGTGCACGCTGCGAGCTCGGCCCGGGGGGATTTTAGAACTTTACGCACCCGTCGGCCCGGATGCTGACGGGTGAAGTTCGACGCAGGATTATAAGGAATCGGCGGCTGTGCCGCCGAGCCCGGGGTCCAAGAACGCATGGCTGCCTACGTACACGATACACAGTTCATGACGAGTCGGGGCGCGGTGCTGGTCGCCATCATCGCGTTGCATGTGTTCATCGCCTGGGCGCTCGCCACCGGACTCGCACGCCGCGCGATTCAGGTGCTCGCGCCGCCCATCCAGACGCAGATCGTGGAGGAGGTCAAGCCGAAGGATCTGCCGCCGCCGCCGCCGCCGCCGAAGTTCGAGCGCCCGCCGGTCGAGGTGCCGCCGCCGGAGGTCACCATCAACGTGCCGGTGGAAACCAACACCACCGCCATCAGCAACGTCACTACACATCACGTCGAGGCGCCGAAGGGTCCGGTGACCCCCGTGAAGCGCATCGCCGGCGGGCCCGGCTCGAACTTCCCGAACACCGAGGACTACTATCCGGCCGCCTCGCGGCGCCTCGAGGAGCAGGGCACCACCGTCGTGCATGTGTGCGTCGGCACCAACGGCCGGCTCACCGGCGACCCGACCGTCGAGCGGAGCTCGGGCAGCTCGCGCCTCGATGAGGGCGCGGTGCGGCTCGCCAAGGCCGGCTCGGGCCGCTACCGGCCGACGACCGAGGACGGCAAGCCTGTGGATTCGTGCTTCGCGTTCGGCATCAAATTCCAGATGAGATGAACTAAGCGTCGCGCCGAAGCGGTGCGGCCTCTCTTTTGTTTCGAGGACACTATGGAAAATCAAGCCCCCACCACCACCGTCTCCAACCCTTACGGCCTGCTGGGTCTCTGGACAAACGGCGACCTCATCGACCGCTCCGTGCTCATACTGCTGCTGATCATGTCGCTGGCGTCCTGGTACGTGATCCTGATCAAGCTGTGGGATCAGCGCCGGCTGAGGAAGTCCGGTCGCACGGTCGACAAGCAGTTCTGGACCGCGCCGTCGCTCAAGGACGGCGTTGACCGCCTGAAGAAGGGCGATGACTTCCGCAATATCGCCGAGGACGGCCTGCGCGCCGCCTCGCATCACGACGGCCGCCTCACGGACCGCATCGATCTGCACGAGTGGATCAGCATGACGCTGCAGCGCGCCGTCGACGGCGTGAACAGCAAGCTGAACAACGGGCTCGGCCTGCTGGCGACCGTGGGCTCGACGGCGCCCTTCGTCGGCCTGTTCGGCACGGTGTGGGGCATCCTGAACGCGCTGGTCAGTATCGGCCTTGCCGGCCAGGCGAGCATCGATAAGGTGGCCGGGCCGGTGGGCTCGGCGCTGATCATGACGGCGATGGGCCTGTTCGTGGCGGTGCCGGCGGTATGGGGCTACAACTGGCTGCTGGGCCGCAACCGCGTTCTGCAGGACATGCTGCGGAACTTCGCGAGCGACCTGCATGCCTATCTGGTGGGTGGCGTGCGGGTTGACACGGGTGCGGCCGGCGGAGCCCGTCCGGCAGCCGCCAAGGCCGGCCCGCTCGGCAAGTGAGCAGTCGAGAATTGGCCTCGCATCCGCTTGGCGTCAGCGCCTGAGGAGTAGCGAACCATGTCGATGAGTGTCGGCCCGACCTCGGGCGAACAGGGCGCGATCGCGACCATCAACACGACGCCGCTGGTCGACGTCATGCTGGTGCTGCTGATCATCTTCCTGATCACGATCCCGGTGATCACCAAGACGGTCCCGGTGCAGCTGCCGAAGGCGGTCAACATCCCGACGCAGACCAAGCCGGAGAACATCACCATCGCGGTCGACAGTGCCGGCAACATCTACTGGAGAAACACGCTGGTGCCGAGTCAGGCGGCGCTGATCGATCTCGTGAAGTCGGAGGCCGTCAAGGTGCCTCAGCCGGAGATCCACATCCGCGGCGACAAGAATGTGCGCTACGAGTCGATCGGGCGTGTCCTGTTCGCCATCCAGCGCGGCGGCATGGTCAAGGTGGGCTTCATCACCGAGCCCGACCGGGGCATAGGCATAGCCGGTTACAACCAGTAGCTCCGATTTGGAGAGGAGAGTCCGGTCATGGCGATGAGTGTCGGTACGGGCGGGCAGGAGTTGTGCGACATCAACACGACGCCGCTGATCGACGTCATGCTGGTGCTGCTGGTCACGCTGATCGTGACGCTGCCGGTGATGACGCACGCGGTCAAGCTCGACATGCCGAACCCCCTTCAGCCGCCGCCGCCGCAGAATCAGCAGCCCGAGGTCATAGACCTCGAGATCGATTCCGACGGCACGATCGTCTGGAACGGCACGCCGGTCAGCGGTCTCGACCAGCTCGAGGGCTATTTCCGTAACGAAGCGGCCAAGGATCCGCAGCCGGAGATTCACCTCCGGCCGGATCGCCGCGCGAAGTACGACGTGGTTGCGAGGGTGCTGGCTGCCGCGCAGCGCAACCGCATGAGAAAGATCGGATTCGTCAATACCGCCGAATTCGGCGAGTAGCCGCGTTCAGCGGATAGTCAGCAGGCATCATCCACTCTCAGGCAATGCACTACACCATCATGAAGGTTCCGG
>JASHTN010000327.1 GCA_030040525.1 Gammaproteobacteria bacterium
TGCGGTAAGCGTCCAGCGTCCAGGAGCGTTCCAGCTTGAGCGGCTCGAACGCGGTGAGATTCATCAGCGACGCCCACTTGTCGGCCGCGCCGCTCATTTGAGCGCGTCCAGAATCTCATCGAGCGCCGCCGGCGTCAGGCGCTCGTGGAACACATGATCGACCATCATCATCGGCGCACCGGTGCAGGCGGCCAGGCATTCCTCCTCGCGCTTGAGGAAGATGCGGCCGTCGGCCGTGCTCTCATTGAGCCGGATGCCGAGCTTCTTCTCGGCATGCTCGACCAGCGCCTCGGCGCCGTTCAGCATGCAGGAAATGTTGGTGCAGATGCTGACGTGATGCCGTCCGCAGGGATGGATCTCGAACATCGAGTAGAAGCTCGCCACCTCGTAGACCTGGATGCGCGGCAGTTTCAGGTACTCGGCGACCGCGTCCATGAGGTCCGCGGTGAGGTGGCCGTGGTTCTGCTCCTGCGCGGCGCGCAGCGCCGCGATGCACGCCGAGCGCTGCCGCCCGGGCGGGAATTTCGCCACCCAGCGGTCGATCTCGGCACGCGCGGCGGTCGAGAGCAGCCTGAGCTTGCTGTCCGCGGCATCCATCGTGCTGACGATGCCGGCGCTGCCGATGTCGCCGCTCACCGGTCGACTTCCCCGAAGACGATGTCCTGAGTGCCGATGATCGCCACCACGTCCGCGAGCATGTGACCGCGGCACATCTCCTCGAGCGCCGCCAGGTGCGCGAACCCCGGCGCGCGGCACTTCAGACGGTAGGGCTTGTTGGCGCCGTCCGAGACCAGGTAGATGCCGAACTCGCCCTTCGGCGCCTCGACCGCAGCGTAGGTCTCCCCTTCCGGGACCTCGTAGCCCTCGGTGAAGAATTTGAAGTGATGAATCAGAGACTCCATGTCCTCCTTCATGTGCATGCGGCTCGGCGGACGCACCTTGCGGTCGTCGATCATCACCGGGCCCTCGTTGCGGCTCAGCCAGTCGACGCACTGCCGGATGATGCGGTTCGACTGGCGCATCTCCGCGACGCGGCACAGATAGCGGTCGTAGCAGTCGCCGTTCACTCCCACCGGGATGTCGAAGTCCATGCGGTCATAGACTTCGTAGGGCTGCTTCTTGCGCAGATCCCACTCCACGCCCGAGCCGCGCAGCATGGGGCCCGAGAAGCCGAGCTGCAGCGCCCGCTCGGGGCTCACCACGCCGATGTTGACGGTACGCTGCTTCCAGATGCGGTTGTCGGTGAGCAGCGCCTCGTAGTCGTCGATCTGTGCGGGAAAACTCGCGGTGAACGCCTGGATGAAGTCGAGCATGGTGCCCGAGCGCGCCTCGTTCAGCCGCGCGACCTGCTTCGCGGAGCGCCATTTCGATACCTGGTACTTCGGCATCGACTCGGGCAGATCGCGGTACACCCCGCCCGGGCGATAGTAGGTGGCGTGCATGCGCGTGCCCGACACCGCCTCGTAGACGTCCATCAGCTCCTCGCGCGCCTTGAAGCACAGCAGGAACACCGTCATCGCGCCGATGTCGAGGCCGTGCGCGCCGAGCCACATCAGATGATTGAGGACGCGGGTGATCTCGTCGAACAGCGTGCGGATGTACTGCGCGCGCTCCGGCGGCTCGATGCCGAGCAGCCGCTCGATGGCGAGCACATAGGCGTGCTCGTTGCACATCATCGACACGTAGTCGAGCCGGTCCATGTAGCCGATCGACTGGTTGAAGGGCTTGGACTCGGCCAGCTTCTCCGTGCCGCGGTGCAGGAGGCCGATGTGCGGATCGGCCTTCTGGATCACCTCGCCGTCCATTTCCAGCACCAGCCGCAGCACCCCGTGCGCCGCCGGGTGCTGCGGGCCGAAGTTCATGGTGTAGTTGCGGATCTCGGACAGCGGAGTCGTGGCCATCAGCGCGGCACCTGCCCGTCGCGGAGTGCGGGCTCGTAGCGGTGATCGTGGCGGATCACCCGCGGCACGAGCACCCTTGGCACGATGCTCACCGGCCGGTACACCACGCGTTGCTTGTCGGGGTCGTACTGCACCTCGACGTTGCCGATGAGCGGGAAGTCCTTGCGGAACGCGTGGCCGATGAAGCCGTAGTCGGTGAGGATGCGGCGCAGGTCCGGGTGGCCGCGGAACAGGATGCCGAACAGGTCGAAAGCCTCGCGCTCGAACCAGTTGGCGCTCGCCCAGACCTCCACCACCGAGTCGAGCACCGGCTCGGTGCTGTCAGGGCAGCGCACCTTGAGCCGCAGCCGCTGATTTGCGCTCACCGAAAGGAGGTTGTAGACGACCGCAAAGCGTCCGGGCGCGGCCGGATCCGGCGGCGCGCGCGCCGCCAGCCGGGCGCGGCTGAACCCGAGGTGCGTCGCCTCCGAGGTTTCCCAGTCGTCACGGCCGTAGTGCAGGTAATCGACGCCCGCGAGGTCCATCAGCATCTCGAATCCGAGACCGTCCCGATCGCGCAGCGTGCGGCACACGCTGAGCAACTCCGCGGCATCGGTCTCGTAGGCCAGCTCGTGCGCGGGCGCCGCCACACGCCGCACGCTGTCGTGCAGCGCCGCGTCGACCTTCAGCGCCAGAGCTTCGATCAGCTCACTCAAGCGTTCAGCCACTCCATGACTAGCGGGCAATGGTGCTGGTGCGCGCGATCTTCTTCTGCAACTGCAGGATGCCGTAGACCAGCGCCTCGGCCGTCGGCGGACAGCCGGGCACGTAGACATCGACCGGCACGATGCGGTCGCAGCCGCGCACCACCGAGTACGAATAGTGATAGTAGCCGCCGCCGTTCGCGCACGAGCCCATCGAGATGACCCAGCGCGGCTCGGCCATCTGGTCGTACACCTTGCGCAGCGCCGGCGCCATCTTGTTGACCAGCGTGCCGGCCACGATCATCACGTCCGACTGGCGCGGGCTCGGGCGGAATACCACGCCGAAGCGGTCGAGGTCATAGCGCGAGGCTCCCGCGTGCATCATCTCCACCGCGCAGCACGCCAGCCCGAAGGTCATCGGCCACAGCGATCCGGTGCGCGCCCAGTTGACGAGGCTGTCGACCTGCGTGGTGAGGAAGCCGCGCTGCGCAAAGCCGGCTGGATCGGGCGCCTCTAATCCCACTCGAGCGCCCCCTTCTTCCACTCGTAGACGAAGCCCACCACCAGGATGCCGAGGAACACCGCCATGGCGCCGAGACCGGCGAGCCCGATCCTGCCGAGCGCGACTGCCCACGGAAACAGGAACGCGATCTCCAGGTCGAAGACGATGAACAGGATCGCCACCAGGTAATAGCGCACGTCGAATTTCATGCGGCTGTCTTCGAAGGCCTCGAAGCCGCATTCGTACGGCGAGAGCTTGGCGCGGTCGCCGGGAAAGCGCGCGAAGTAGCGACCGAAGCCGGTGCCGAGCGCGAGCAGCACCGCGGCGAGCAGCGTGGCGACGATCAGAAAGATGAGGATCGGCAGGTAGTTCGACAGCATGCGGCCCGGGTGCGTAAAAAAGGCAGATCGAGTCAGCGACCTGCCCCCAACGGAATCCGCATTGTAGCAGCGCAGCAGTCTTTTTGGTGCCGACGGGGAGATTCGAACTCCCACACCTTGCGGCGCTAGCCCCTCAAGCTAGTGTGTCTACCAATTCCACCACGTC
>JASHTN010000328.1 GCA_030040525.1 Gammaproteobacteria bacterium
ATCGTAGGCGGGGTTGGCGTAGTGCGGCAGATTCACGCCGAAGTCGCTCTTCAGGTACTGGGCGAAGGTGTAGGCGTCGTTGTAGTCGCCCACCCAGCTCGAGCGGAACATCTCGACGTCGCCGCGCGCGATGTCCTCGAGCAGCGACTTGAACTCCACCTGCGTGAGGCGCACGTCGACGCCGAGCGCCTCCTTCCACATCGAGGCGATCGCAACCGCGAGCTTGGTGTGCACTTCGCCCGCGTTGTAGCGCAGCTCGAAGCTGAGCGGGCGCGCGCTCGAGTAGCCGGCCTCGCGGTACAGCCGCTGCGCCTCGGCGATGCGCTCGCTCATCGGTGCACCGCGGTAGTCGAACGACTGGCCGGTGTAGTTGTCGACGCCCGGGGGCACCCAGCCGTAGGCCGGCAGCTCCCCCACCCGCAGCACGAGCTGCGTGAGCTTCTCGCGGTCGATTACCAGCGACAGCGCGCGCCGCAGCTGCGGCCGGTGCGCGAAGGGCGCGCGCTCGAGGTTGAAGCCGTAGTAGTAGGTGGTGAGCTGCGGGCTGACGTGCAGCTGCGCGGCGAGATGCGTGCGTATCCAGTCGAACTGCCCGCGCGGCACGACTGCGGTCACCTCGAGCTCCCCGCCGCGGTAGCGCGTCAGCTCCGCGTTCTCATCCGGAGTGATGAGGTACTTCACGGCGTCGAGGCGCGTGGCGGCGTCGTTCCAGTAGTAGTGATTGCGGGTCGCCAGCACGTACGCGCCCTGCAACCACTGCCTGAGCACGAACGCTCCGTCGGACACCATCACGCCGGGCCGGGCGAAACGCTCGCCGTAGCGCGCGAGCGTCGGCCGGTGCACCGGGCAGGCGCTCGGGTGCGAAAGCAGCGCCGGCAGGTACGGCGCGGGCGTGCCGAGCGTGATCACCACGGTCGAGTCGTCGGGGGCCGCCACGCCGAGCGAGGTCACGGGCCTGCGGCCGGCGACGATATCGTCGGTGTTGGCGATCACGTCGGCATACTGCGCGTAGCCGGACGCGGTCGCCGGGTCCGCGAGTCTTCTGAAACCCGCGACGAAATCCGCCGCCACCACCCGGTCGCCGTTCGACCAGCGTGCGTTCGGGCGCAGCGTGAAGGTCCAGGTGAGCCCGTCCGGGCTCGCGCTCCAGTGACTGGCGATGCCGGGGGCGACCCCCGCGTGGCGGTCGAGGGTCGTCAGTCCCTCGCACAGGTCGCGCACGATGCTCTGGGCCTCGAAGCCGCGCGCCTTCTGCGGATCGAGCGAATCCGGATCCGGCCCGCCGCCGCGCACCAGCAGGTTCGCGGAGCTCGCCGCCGCCGGCCCGCCGTGGCTGCCACAGGCCCCGAGCGCGATGAGGGCGAGGCTGGCGGCGAGCGCTGCGGCGCGGCGCGCCCGCGTGGGGCGCAATCTCATGAGGGGCGGGTGCGGCTTGAGTTGATCGCCTCGCGGAGCGCGAGCGCTGCGGCGCGCGCGCCGGCCGCGAATTGCGCTCCGCCCGCGGCGTAGAGGATGCTGCGCGAGGCACTGATGATCAGCCCCGCGCCGCTCGCGCTCTGACCGTTCCTGACGGCCTGCGCCACATCGCCCCCCTGGGCGCCGACGCCCGGCACCAGCAGCGGCATGTCGCCGACGATCGCGCGCACCTCGGCGAGCTCGCGCGGGTAGGTGGCGCCCACCACCAGCAGGCAGTTGCCGCGGCTGTTCCAGCGCCGGGCTGCGAGCTCGGCTACCAGCTGGTAGAGCTTCCTGCCCCCGACGTCGAGATCCTGCAGCTCGCGCGCACCCGGGTTCGAGGTGCGGCACAGCACGATCACGCCCTTATCCGCACGCTTGAGGAACGGCTCGAGCGCATCGCCTCCGAGGTACGGATTCACCGTGACCGCATCCGCCCCGTAGCGCTCGAAGGCCTCGATGGCGTAGCGCTCGGCCGTGCTGCCGACGTCACCGCGCTTCGCATCCAGGATCACCGGCACGCCGGGGTAGGTGCGGTGCACGTACTCGATGGTGCGCTCGAGCTGATCCTCGGCCTCGCAGGCGGCGTAGTGAGCGAACTGCGGCTTGTAGGCGCACACCAGGTCGTGAGTGGCGTCGATGACCGCCTTGTTGAAATGGAAGATGGGCGAGGGCTCGGCCGCAATCCGCGGCGGCAGCCGCTCGATCTCCGGATCGAGCCCGATGCACAGCAGCGAGTCGTTCTCTTCCCAGGCTCGCCGCAGTGTCTGCGTGAAGCCGCTCATGCGACTTTGAAACGGCTCATGCAACCCTGGGTGCACCGCCGCGCGCGCGCTTCTTCAGGTGCACGAGCAGGATCGAGACTGCCGCCGGCGTGACGCCGGGAATGCGGCCCGCCTGCCCGAGGGTTGCCGGGCGGGCCGCGCCGAGCTTCTGGCGGACCTCGTGCGAGAGGCCGGTGAGGGACGCGTAGTCGAGGTCCGGCGGCAGGCGCGTGTCCTCGTTGCGGCGCGCTCGCTCGATCTCCTCCTCCTGCCGCTCGATGTAGCCCGCATACTTGGCGCGCGCCTCGACCTGGGTGCGCACCGCCTCGGGCAGACGCTCGTCGGCGACGGCCCGCCAGGCGGGCGCGCCCGCGAGCTCGAGCAGCGCCTCGTAGCTGACCTGCGGTCGCCGCAGCAGCTCGAACGCCGTGAGCTCGCGCGGCAGCGGGCCGCCGAGGTGAAGCTCGGCCCACTCGCCCGGCACGTCCGCAGGAGCCAGCCGCTGCGCCTCGAGGCGCTCGACCTCGAGGGCCGACAGCCGCGACTTCTCCTCGAACAGCGCCCAGCGCTCGTCGTCCACCAGGCCGAGCTCGCGCCCCCTGGGGCTGAGGCGCAGGTCCGCATTGTCCTCGCGCAGCAGCAGGCGGTGCTCGGCGCGGCTCGTGAACATGCGATACGGCTCGCTGGCACCGCGCGTCACCAGATCGTCGATCAGCACGCCGATGTAGGCCTCGCTCCGCTTCGGCACCCAGGGATCTCTGCCGCTGACCTGCTGTGCGGCGTTGATGCCGGCCACGAGCCCCTGGGCTGCCGCCTCTTCGTAGCCGGTCGTGCCATTGACCTGGCCGGCGAGGAACAGTCCCGCGAGCGCGCGGGTCTCGAGCGAGGGCCTGAGGTCGCGGGGATCGAAGAAGTCGTACTCGATGGCGTAGCCCGGGCGGGTCAGGTGCGCGTGCTCGAAGCCGCGGATGGTGCGCACGAACTCGCACTGCACCTCGAAGGGCAGGCTGGTCGAGATGCCGTTCGGGTAGATCTCGTGCGTGTCGAGCCCCTCGGGCTCGACGAAGATCTGGTGCGAGGGGCGGTCCGCGAAGCGCACGACCTTGTCCTCGACGGACGGACAGTAGCGGGGCCCCACCCCGGAGATCGCGCCCGTGAACATCGGCGACCGGTCGGTCGCCGCCCGGATGATCTCGTGCGTCTGCTCGTTTGTCTTCGTAATGAAACAATTCACCTGTCTAGGATGCTCACTGACTCTTCCGATAAATGAAAAGACCGGGGTGGGTACGTCCCCAGGCTGGGCGGCCATGACGGACCAGTCGAGCGTACGCCCGTCGATCCGGGGTGGCGTGCCGGTCTTAAGCCGGCCCGCGCGCGGCATGAGCTCGCGCAGGCAGGCGCTGAGGCGCGTGGCGGGGGCATCGCCCGCGCGCCCTCCGGGATAGTGGGTGAGTCCCACGTGGATGCGCCCCGCGAGGAAAGTCCCGGCAGTGAGCACTACCGCCCGCGCGGCAAAGCGCACCCCGCTCGCCGTCACCACCCCGCGCGCCGCGCCGCCTTCGAGGAGCACCTCGGCCGCCTCCTGCTGAAAGATCTGCAGGTTCGGCTCATTCTCGAGCCGCGCGCGGATCGCCCGCCGGTAGAGCTGCCGGTCGGCCTGCGCGCGGGTCGCCCGCACCGCCGGCCCCTTGCTCGCGTTCAGCGTCCGGAACTGGATGCCGGCGCGGTCGGTCGCACGCGCCATCGCCCCTCCGAGCGCGTCGATCTCGCGCACCAGGTGGCCTTTGCCGATGCCGCCGATCGCGGGATTGCAGCTCATGGCGCCGACGGTCTCGACGCTCTGCGTGAGCAGCAGCGTCCGTGCCCCCATGCGCGCCGCTGCGAGCGCGGCCTCGGTGCCGGCATGGCCGCCGCCGATGACCAGCACGTCGTAGGTCGGTGTGAAGCGTGTCTGCGAGGTCACGGCGGCAGGGGTGTGTGGGGGGACGCGTATTGTAGGGCGGCGCGGCTCACGAACAAGACGGCTCACGCGCGAGCAGCGCGTGGAGCTGCGCGGCGTGGGCGTCGGCGAACTCGCGCGCCTCGACTTCGAAGCGGTTGTTCCAGTAGCCGCGCTTCAGGCACTCGAGCAGGTAGCGCGTCACGGTGAGCGTGCCCGGCTGCCACTGCCGGACGACATGCCAGTACTCGTGCAGCAGCAGCCAGGGGTTGGCGAAGAACGCGGCCGCGTCGCCGCGCAGGTAGATGCGGCCGCGGCGCGTGGTGGCGTGCGCGCGGGCGTGCAGGCGTGCGAACCAGGAATGCTCGATCACGGCGACATGCGCCACCGGCTCGCCGAGCAGCCTCTCGAGCGCGCGGCTGACCTCCGCCGGCACCGCCACTCTCACGCCCGCGTGTGCACCCATCCCATGCCGGGCCGGAAGCGCAGCACCCGCGCCGCGCCCGCGGCGACGTCCTCGGGCAGCAGCTGCACGCCGGCGTCCGCGAGGAAGTGCCGCACCAGCCCGAGCACCGTCTCGTACACCGACCGCGCCTGCGCGCTGTCGGCGAGGTGCGCCACGATGCGCGCCTGCAGCCGCCGCGCCGCCGGGGCGGCTTCGCGCAGCGCCTGCAGGCAGCGGTCGAGCAGCAGCAGCTCGGTCGCGAGCGTCGTGTCGGTGACGTCCGCAGGCTTGGAGCTGCGGATGATGCATCGCAGGTGCAGCAGCGCGCCGGCCTGCTCCGCCGCGTCGTATACGCAAACCGCGATCGCAGAGCGCAGCTCCGTGACGAGGATTGCGTCCTCCGCCGTGACTTCGAAGCGGTCCGGCGCAACGTGGATTTCGCGGCTGGACATGCGCTGTTGTATACCGTTTCGCCGCGCGCGCCGGCGCGCCTTCCGCGCGAATTATGAACTGCCGCACGGGCCGCGCGTAGAATATGCGAATGCGTTCCGCCGCACTCCGCGCGCTGACAGCGGCAGCCGCCGCGTTGCTCGCCGTGGTGACGGCGCACGCCGACGACTCGGCGGCAGTGTCGTCAATTCGCGTCACCGGCCAGGCCCGCCTCAGCGCCCGGCCCGACCGGGTGCAGATCGACATCGGCGTGTCGAGTCAGTCGGAGCAGTCCGCGGAGGCCGCCGCCAACAACGCCCGGCAGGTGGCGGCGGTGCTGGCCGCGCTGCGTCCGGCCGCCGGTGCCGGCGCGGAGGTGAAGACCGTCAGCTACTCGCTGAGCCCGAATTACCAGTACCACAAGGGAGGCGAGCCGCCGACCCTCAGCGGCTACACCGCCCTCAACGTCGTGCGCGTGACGCTCGATGATCTCGGCCGCATGGGCAACGTCATCGATGCGGCGACCCGCGCGGGCGCCAACCGCGTGCAGGGTATCCAGTTCACGCTGCGCGACCAGGACGCGGTGCGCGCCGCAGCGCTGCGCGAGGCGGCGCTGCGCGCGCGTGCCGAGGCGGACGTGCTGGCGTCCGCCCTCGGGCTGAAGATCCTGCGGGTGCTGACGGTCGAGGAATCGAGCCCGCAGATCCCGCCGTTCCGGCCGGTGGTGATGGGGGGGATGAATGCTCCGAGGGCGGAGGTCGCCACCCCGGTCGAGGCGGGGACGATCGACGTCACGGCCGACGTCACGCTGTCGGTGGAGATCGGGCCGGCGCACTGAGACAGTGCGCATTGATGCGGAAGCAGGCACACACATGACTACCGTACGGAGACTGCTCGAGGGCAAGGGTCGGGCGATCCACTCGGTGGAGCCTCAGGCGCCGGTGCTGGATGCCATCCGCCTGATGGCCGAGCACGGCGTCGGGGCACTGCTCGTCATGACAGGGGCGGCGCTCGAGGGCATCGTCTCCGAGCGCGACTACGCCCGAAAGGTGATCCTGCGCGGC
>JASHTN010000329.1 GCA_030040525.1 Gammaproteobacteria bacterium
GTCCCTGAGCGAGCGCTTCTTTCGCGACGGCAAGATCTCGGCCAAGCGCTTCGAGCGCGCGCGGCTCGCCGCGCGGCTCGAGCTCGAGCCGGTGCAGGCGGCGTTCCGGCGCCGCGGCTGGGACACCACCGCCGGCAGCTCCGGCACCGTGCGCGCCATCGGCGAGGTGATCCGCGTGCTCGATCCGCAGGCGCTCACCATCACCCCGGCCGGCATTGCGCGCGCCGTCGACTATTGCGTCGATGCCGCGCACACGCGCGAGCTCACGCTGGAGCCGATCACCGAGGACCGCCGCGCGGTGTTCCCCGGCGGTCTCGCCATTCTCGCCGAAGTGTTCGCCGTGCTGGAGATCAAGGACATGCGCATCGCCGAAGGCGCGATGCGCGAGGGCCTGCTCTACGACATGCTCGGCCGCATCCATCGCGAGGACGCGCGCGAGCGCACGGTGCGCGCCATGCAGGCCCGCTACCACGTGGACTCCGAGCAGGCCGAACGGGTCGAGGCCACGGTGCGCAACTTCCTCGAGCAGACGGGCGAGACCTGGAAGCTCGAGGAGCCGCTGGCGCACCTGGCGCTGAAGTGGGCGGCGCGACTGCACGAGATCGGACTCGATGTCTCCCACAGCGGCTACCATCGCCACGGCGCCTACCTGCTCGAGAACGCCGACATGCCGGGGTTCCCGCGCGAGGAGCAGAGGCTGCTCGCGCGCCTGGTCGGCGCGCACCGGCGCAAGCTCGTGCTGGAGGGCGTCGAGGAGCTGGTGCCGCCCTGGGACCGCAGCGCGCTCTACCTGATCATCCTGCTCAGGCTCGCGGTGCTGCTGCACCGCGGGCGCAGCCCGACCGCGCTGCCGGCGATCGAGCTGGCGGCAACGGCGCGCTCGCTCGAGGTGCGCTTCCCGGCGCGCTGGCTCGAGGACCACCCGCTGACCTCCGCGGACCTGCAGCAGGAGGTGGATTACCTGCGCGCGAGCGGCTTCAGGCTGCGGGTGTTCAGTCGCGGGCGCGGTTAGCCGCGGCGCAGGGCGCCAGAGTCGCGCCTTAGGGCCACCCCAGGAAATCGCGTTCCAGTGGATTAAACCGCCACGGTAGGGCCGGCTGCGTAGAGCGCCAGCAGCTCGAGCTGTGCGTTGACGGCCTTGGCCTGGCCGCGGCTCAAGCGCTCGTAGCGTCCGTCGGGGTTCAGCTTCCAGGCCTGGCAGTTGTCAGCCAGGCAGATGTTGACGTCGCGCAGGATGCGCTCGCGGTGGCTCTTCTGGCTGATCGGAAAGGCCACTTCGACGCGGCGGAAGAAGTTGCGCTCCATCCAGTCGGCGCTCGCGCAGAACAGCTCCGGCCGGCCGCCGTTCTCGAAATACCACGCGCGCGAGTGCTCGAGGAAGCGCCCGACGATCGAGCGCACCGTGATGTTCTCCGATACCCCCGGCACGCCCGGACGCAGCGCGCACACCCCGCGCACGATCAGGTCGATCCTCACCCCGCTGCGCGAGGCGCGATACAGCGCCTCGATCGTCTGCGGATCCACCAGCGCGTTCATCTTGGCGATGAGCCGTGCCGGGTGCCCGGCGAGGGCGTGCTCGGCCTCGCGCTCGATCTTGCCGATCACCATCTCGTGCATGCCGAAGGGCGATTGCGTCAGGCGGTTGAGCTTCGGCGTCTGGGTGAGGCTGGTGAGCTGCAGGAACAGCTCGTGCACGTCCTGGCCGATCTCGTCGTCGCAGGTGAAGAGGCCGTAGTCGGTGTACTGGCGCGCGGTGCGCGGGTGATAGTTGCCGGTGCCGATATGGCAGTAGCGGCGGATGCCGCCCTGCTCGCGCCGCACGACGAGCGCGAGCTTGGCGTGAGTCTTGTAGC
Organism: Gammaproteobacteria bacterium; assembly: GCA_030040525.1. GTDB lineage: Bacteria > Pseudomonadota > Gammaproteobacteria > Steroidobacterales > Steroidobacteraceae > 13-2-20CM-66-19. Next base: position 1,854 of record JASHTN010000329.1, read on the forward strand.
CGACTACGCCGTACATGACGTGCGCGCCGGCCTCCTGCAGGCGGTTGGACAGCTCGATGTTCGCTTCCTCGTCGAAGCGCGCCCGCAACTCCACGATCACCGTCACGTCCTTGCCGGCGTTCGCCGCCGCCACCAGCGCGTCCACCAGCGGCGAGTCATGGCCGGCGCGGTAGAGCGTCTGCTTGATGGCGAGCACCTGCGGATCGGCGGCGGCCTGACGCAGGAAGTCCATGACCGGCGCGAAGCTCTGGTAGGGATGATGCAGCAGCACGTCCTTCTGGCGGATCGTGGCGAACAGGTCGTTGCTGCCCACCAGGCGCCGCGGCACCCCGGGCGTGAAGATCGGGTACTTGAGGTCGGGCCGCTGCACCAGGTCGTAGACGGCGGACAGCCGGTTGAGATTCACGGGGCCCGGCACGTAATAGGTATCGAGACCGTTCGAGGCGAACTGCTTCTGCAGGAACTGCACCATGTCGACCGGGCAGTCGCTCGCGGTCTCGAGCCGCACGGCCGCTCCGTAACGCCGATGAATGAGCTCGCCCTCGAGCGCCCGGCGCAGGTCGTCGATTTCCTCTTCGTCGACGAACAGGTCGCTGTTGCGGGTCACGCGGAACTGATAGCAGCCCATCACCTTGATGCCGGTGAACAGCTTCGGCACGAAGGTCTGCACGATGGTCGAGAGCAGCACGCAGGCCCGGCCGCCGCCCTCGCTCGGCAGCGGCACGACGCGCGGCAGCGAGCGCGGCGCCTGCACGATGGCCAGCTCGCTGTCGCGACCGAAGGCGTCCTTGCCCTCGAGGCGCACGATGAAGTTCAGGCTCTTGTTCTGGATGCGCGGGAAGGGCCGCGCCGGATCGAGCCCGAGAGGCGAGAGCACCGGCTCCACCTCGCGCTCGAAGTACTGCTCGAGCCACGCCGCGGCCGCCGGGCTCCACTGCGCGCGCTCGAGCAGCGGAGCGCCTTCCGCGGCCAGCGCCGGCAGCAGCTGCTCGTTGAGGCAGCGGTACTGGTCGGCGACGAGGCGCGTGGCGCGGTCGTGGATGGCCGCGAGCTGCTCCGGGACCGACATGCCGTCGGCGGCCAGCGGGCCACCGCCGAGCTCCTGCAGCTGCTTCAGGCCCGAGACGCGGATCTCGAAGAACTCATCGAGATTGCTGCAGGAGATGCACAGGAACCTGAGCCGCTCGAGCAGCGGCACCGTCGTATCGAGGGCCTGGTCCAGCACCCGCTGGTTGAACTCGAGGAACGACAGCTCCCGATTGATGTAGTGCTGGGGCGCTTTGAGATCGGGAGCATCCATCGCCGTGAATTGCCTGACTCGGGGTACCTGGATGAGTGCCACCGCACTTGCAGGGGCGGCTCGCTCCCCCAAGCATACCAGCCGCCGAGGAAGCTTCCGTTAAGGCCCCCTCAGGGCTGCGCCTGCCGGTGGGGCCGGGAGCAGCGCCCGGCACATGCGGCGGCGCACCGCGGCGCCGGCTCTAGGGAACCTCTGCGCAGGCAGTGACGCAGGGGTTGGATGAAAGAGAAATCGGATCAAGGATCATGCGAGAGGTGGAAAAGCGCGGATCAGTGGCCGATTTAGCCTCGGATCTTGGAGTCTTCCTGCCTTCTTGCCATTCACCAGGGACACGTCCCCTGTGGCGTGATCAAGCGTCGTCTGAGC
>JASHTN010000330.1 GCA_030040525.1 Gammaproteobacteria bacterium
GCGCACGCGCTCGAGGTCCTCGTTGAAGCGACGCGAGATGTGGTGACTGAGGTCGGCGGTTTCCATCACAGGCCCTCTCCCGCTCCGCTCGTTTGTCGGCGCGCGGGTCTGCGCGCGATCATAGCGGAACTGCGGCTCACGGCCAGCGCCGCGCGCTGTGCGGTCGGGATCGGGGCGAGTCCCGCGAGGAACTGCGCGGTGGCCTGATCCCAGCCGCAGAGCCTGGCGCGGGCTGCGCACTGCTGCCGGTCGAGCCGCAGGGCGCAGGTTATCGCCGTCGCGAGGTCGGCGTGCAGGACGCCCGTCACATCCGGCTCGACGACATCGAGGGGACCTGGAACCGGGAAGGCCGCCACCGGCACTCCGCAGGCCAGCGCTTCCAGCATCACCAGTCCAAAGGTGTCGGTGAGGCTCGGAAACACCAGCACATCGCTCGAGGCGATGAGCGCTGCCAGCTCCTCGCCGTGGCGCAAGCCGGTGAACAACGCCTGCGGGTAGCGGGCGGCGAGTCGCCCGCGCTCCGGTCCGTCGCCGATCAGCACTTTGGTGCCGGGAACGGGGAGCGAGAGGAACGCCTCGAGGTTCTTCTCCACCGCGAGTCGCCCGACGCAGGCCATGATCGGGTGCTCGCAGCGGGCGAGCTCGGGGTGGCTCGTGCGACGCGGGCGGAACCGCCCCGTATCGACTCCGCGCCGCCACACATGCAGCCTGCCGAAGCCGCGCGCGGCGAGCTGCGCCTCGAGCGTCCGGCTGCTGACGAAGGTTCGCACGGCTGCGCCATGAAAACGCCGCAGCCAGGCGTAGCTCAGCCTGAGCGGGATCGGCCAGCGCGCGCGCAGGTACTCGGGGTAGCGCGTGTGATAGGAGGTGGTGAAGGGCACGCCGCGCCCGCGGCAATAGCGGCGCACGGCGAGACCCACCGGTCCCTCGGTGGCGATGTGAATCGCGTGCGGCCGGAACGCCTTCAGCTCGCGCGCGACGTAGGCGCCGGGGGCGATGGCCAGCCGGATCTCCGGATAGCTCGGGCACGGCACGCAGGCGAGCGTCTGGGGCGAGAGCACGCGGACGTTATGCCCGAGGGCAGCGAGGGTCTCCAGGGTCGCTTTGAGTGTCGTGACGACGCCGTTGGTCTGGGGCGCCCAGGCGTCGCTGGCGAGCGCAATCCTCACGCGGCGTCGGCCGCGAGCGCCGCAGCCGGCCGCCGCACGGGCAGCGCATTCTCCGGCCAGCGCAGCAGCTGCAGCTCGCCCTGCGCGGTCTCGATGAGCGCCGAGCAGGACTCGACCCAGTCGCCGGTGTTGCAGTAGAGGATGCCGTCGATGCGCCGCAGGTTGGCGCGATGAATGTGGCCGCAGATCACGCCGTCATAGCCGAGCGCGCGGGCGTGCTGCACGGCGGCCTGCTCGAAGCTCGCGATGTAGCGCACGCTCGGGCCGACGCTCAGCTTGATGCGCTCGGCGAGCGGCCAGTACGGCTTGCCGAGCGCACGCCGCAGGTTGTTGACCGCGTGGCTCACGACGACGCTCGCGCCGTAGAGCGCATCGCCGACGTGCGAGAGCCACGCAGGGCAGTGCACGACCTCGTCGAACTGGTCGCCATGCAGCACCAGCAGCCGCTCGCCGCGTGCGGTGCGATGCACCCACTCGCGGTGCACCTCGAACTGGCCCTGGAGCATGTCGGCGAGGACTGCGAGGCTGGCGTCGTGGTTGCCGGGGATGTAGGTGAGGCGGGTGCCGGCGCGCTGCCGGGCGAGCAGCGTGCGCACCACCTGGGTGTGCTCGGGCGTCCAGAACGCCCGGCGCGCCAGCTCGAGCGCATCGACGATGTCGCCGACCAGAACGATCCGCTCAGCCTCGACCCCCTGCAGGAAGTCGTTGAGCTCGCGCACCCGCGCGTGGCGGAATCCCAGGTGCAGGTCCGAGAGAAAGAGCGTCCGCACCCAAGCCTTGGCACCGCTTCTGCCCGTGGTGTTTCCCATGGGTCCAAGGGTGGTCTGCGCCCATGTCAGTTCAGTGACAGTGCGGCTAAGAGTTTCTTACAAATTAGTCAGTTGCGAACTAAATCGGGAGTATGTACTAAGCTAAACCTGTAGCTGTTTGATGCACTTACGTGTTCAGCGCAGCATCGCAGCCTAAGCTGTCGCCGCACTGACGGCCTGCGCTGCGGAAACCCTCTCGGGCGGGAAGTGGCAGGTGAAGGTGCTGCCGCTGCCGAGCTCGCTCTGCACTTCGAGCCGGGCCCCGTGGCGCTGCAGGACATGCTTGACGATGGCGAGCCCGAGCCCCGAGCCACCAGTGCCGCGCGACCGGCCGGCATCGACCCGGTAGAAGCGCTCGGTGAGCCGCGGGATGTGCTCCTTCGGGATACCCATCCCGGTATCGCTCACCGCGAAGTGGCCGCCGTCCTCATCGACCCACCAGCGCATCTCGATCGAGCCCTCCGGCGGGGTGTACTTGGCAGCGTTGTCGACCAGGTTGGAGAAGGCCGAGTGAATCTCGGGCTCGTCGCCGATCAGCTGCGCCACCGAGTCGATGCGCACCCGCACGTCGCGCGGGCGTATCGGGCGCGCCAGCACGTCCTTGCGCAGCAGCGCCAGCATCGCCGGCACGTCGATGCTCGCGCCGCCGCTCGCCGCATCGCTCTCCTCGAGCCGCGACAGCTCGAGCAGGTCGCGGATCATGCCGGTCATGCGCTCGGCCTGTCGCTGCATCTCGGCCACCGGGCCGCGCAGCTCGTCATCGAGCGCCGGGTCCTGGCCGAGCGTCTCGAGGTAACCGGAGATCACGGTGAGTGGCGAGCGCAGCTCGTGCGAGGCATTCGAGACGAAATCGCGGCGCACTGCCTCGAGACGCATCTGCCGCGAGACATCGCTCACCAGCAGCAGCAGTTGCCCGTCGCCGTACGGGGCAACCTGCAGCGACAGGTAGGCATCCTCACCCGCCGGCGGGCGGATCACGACCGAATTCGAATAGTCGCCGCCCGCCAGGTAGCGGATGAACTGCGGCTCGCGCAGCAGGTGCTCGATGCGCATGCCGAGGTCGGCGGTGCGCCGCAGGTCGAGCAGCTCCCCGGCCGTGCGATTGAACCAGACGATCTCGCGCTGCGCATTGAGGATCACCACGCCGCTCGGTAGCGCCGCGGTCGAGCGCTGCAGCTGGCGCATCAGCTGCACGAAGCGCTGCTTGTGAAAGCGCTTGCGCCGGTGCAGGCGCACGATCTGCGCCACGATCTCCCCCCAGACGCCGCCGACGTCGGGGGGATCGGCGAAGCTGCGGTGCCGCAGCCACCACTCCAGGCGAAACAGCTGCGCGAGCACCCAGCCGAGATGCAGGGCCAGCGCGCACGCGAGTCCGCCCCAGACGCTGCCGACGAGCCAGCCGAGTCCCAGGCCGACCGCGACCGTGCCGACCAGCCGGCCCGCCGCAAACCACCATGCCTGCGTCGCCGGTTGCATCCGTAGCGCCTCGCCGCAGAGCCTCGCGCGGGCTAGATCGTGCGCGCCGAGAAGCGGTAGCCCGAGCCCCGCACGGTCTGCACGAAGCGATCGTAGCCGAATTCCTCCAGCGCCTTGCGCAGCCGGCGGATGTGCACGTCGATGGTGCGCTCCTCGACGTACACGTTGCCGCCCCAGATGCGATCGAGCAACTGGTCGCGCGTGTACACCCGCTCCGGGTGCGTCATGAAGAATTCGAGCATGCGGTACTCGGTAGGCCCGAGCCCCACGGTGCGCTCGCCCACCATGACCCGATGACTGCCCTGGTCGAGCACCAGTCCCTCGAACTCGATCAGCTCCTCGACGTTGCTCGGACCGCTGCGGCGCAGTACTGCGTTGATGCGCGCGAGCAGCTCGCGCGGCGAGAACGGCTTGGTGACGTAGTCATCCGCACCGCCCTCGAGTCCCGCCACCTTGTCGCCCTCCTCGGCGCGCGCGGTGAGCATGATCACCGGCAGCTCGCGCGTCTCGCGGTCGCGCTTGAGCGCGCGCGTCAGCTCGAGTCCGCTCATGTCGGGGAGCATCCAGTCCACCAGCACCAGGTCCGGCCGGATATCGGCGAGCGCGGCGCGTGCCGCGCGGCAGTCCTCCGCCTCGCGGACCTCGAAGCCGGCGCGCTTCAGACCGAAGGCGATCATCTCGCGGATCGGGCGCTCATCCTCGACGATCAGAACCTGTTTGGCGGGCATGGACCGGGCAGCACCTGCATGGCGCGGGTATTACAGAGGTACTGTGTTGCGGATTCATTACAGCCGCGTGAGACAGTATGTCAGTTTAGTGACTCTCCCCTCGGGGATCCGCGACGTCGTCGCGCAAATACACGGGAAGGGCCTCCTCCGGGGGAAGCAGCCGCCCCGCCAGCACTTCCGGCACAGCCAGCCGGGCAATGTCGGCGGCGCAAGGCAGGAGGTCTCCTCTGACGCCCCCGAGCAGGGGACGAAGCCTAAGCTCAAGCTCGGCATAGACCGCAAGCCCGCTCCCCACGGCCCACACCTCGAGTCCCTCGCCGTGCCGCGCCCAGACCTCGGGCAGCGCGACAGCCTGGGGACGGCCCACGTGCTCCTCGCCGACCGGGGCGGCGAGGCCATCCGCCGCGCGCTCGAAACACCCCCAGTACACCTCGTGCATGCGCGCATCGTTCAGGACCAGCACACGAGTGGCGGTCGGAGCGAGCTCGAGCAGGCGTTGCGCCGTGGCGCGCAGATCCGATACCGCCACCACCTTGAGTCCCGCCGCGTATGCCAGCCCCTGCGTGACGCTCGCGGCAAGTCGCACCCCGGTGAAGGCCCCGGGCCCCCGGCCGAAGGCGATGGCGGCCAGCGAAGCGAGCGCGGTGCGCGACTCCCCGAGCAGCTCCTCGATCATCGGCAGGATGTGGGCCGCGTGTCCGCGCGGCACTCGCCGCTCGCACACCGTCAGCCGCCCGTCGCTGAGCAGCGCCGCCGAGCAGTTTTCCGTCGCCGTGTCGAGCGCGAGAATCCTCACGGTGCCGCCGCGCTG
>JASHTN010000331.1 GCA_030040525.1 Gammaproteobacteria bacterium
TGCGATAGGTGGTGATCTTGCCGCCGAACACCGAGAGGAGCGGTGCCGGCTGGCGCTCGAGCTCGAGCGCGTAATCGCGCGTCACGCTCATCGGGTCAGTCGAGTGATCGGCGAGCAGCGGGCGGACGCCGGAGTAGCTCCAGCGCACATCCGCGGGCGTGATCTGACGCCTGAAGTAGCGGTTGGCCAGCGCGCAGAGGTAGCCGGTCTCGGCCGCGTCAATGCGTACCGCAGCCGGGTCGCCCTGATAGTCGACGTCGGTCGTGCCGAGCAGCGTGAAGTCGTGCTCATAGGGGATCGCAAAGACGATGCGCCGGTCCTCGTTCTGGAAGATGTAGGCAAAGCGGTGCTCGAACAGCCGCGGCACGACCACGTGACTGCCCTTCACGAGCCGCACCTGGCGCGCGGTGCGCACCGGCGTCGCGCCGTGCACGAAGCGCTCGACCCAGGGACCGGTGGCGTTGACGGCCGCACGCGCCCGCACCGTGCAGCGCGCACCGCCGGCGACGATGCTGGCGCTCCAGAGGCCGTCTGCGGGGGTGAGGCGCTCGCAGCGCGCGCGCGTGAGGATGACGGCGCCGCGCTCGCGCGCATCGAGCGCGTTGAGGACCACGAGCCGCGCATCGTCGGTCTGCCCATCCGAGTACACGAAGGCGCGGGTGTAGCCGCTTTGCAGCGCCGCGCCCGCGACGTGGCTGCGCAGGTCGATCGCAGCGGAGGCGGCGAGGTGTGCGCGCGCGGCGAGATGGTCGTAGAGGAGGAGCCCCGCGCGGATCAGCCACGCCGGCCGCAGGTGCGCGGCGTACGGCATGACGAAGTGCAGCGGCCGCATGATGTGGGGCGCGGCGCCGAGCAGGATCTCCCGCTCGATGAGCGCCTTGCGTACCAGGGCGAAGTGATACTCCTCGAGGTAGCGCAGTCCGCCGTGGATCAGCTTGGTGCTGGCGGAGGAGGTATGCGCGGCGAGATCGTCCTGCTCGCACAGCAGGACCTTGAGGCCGCGGCCGGCGGCATCGCGGGCGATGCCGGTGCCGTTGATCCCGCCGCCGACGACCAGCAGGTCGCAGTCGAGCGCCTGCGCCGCGCTCACGCCCGGCGCGGCACCTGCCGACCGTAGTAGTCCGGATAGTCCTCGCTGAGTCCCTTGAAGCGGCGGTGAATCCACAGATATTGCTCGGGAGCGTTCCGTACCTGCGCTTCGATCATGTGGTTGAAGCGCAGCGTGTCGGCCGCGGCGCTGTCGCTCGGGAAGTTCTCGAGCGCGGGATGGATGATCGCACGATAGCCCTGGGTCCCCGGCAGGCGCTGGAGAAAGTAGGGTAACACCGCCGCGCCGGTCACGCCCGCGAGGCGCGAGGTCAGTGTGTTGGTTGCGGCCGGGATGCCGAACATCGGCACCATCTCCGCGCCTTTCCTGCGGTAGCTCTGGTCCGGCGCGTACCATACGCATTCGTTGCTCTTCAGCGCCGCGATGAAGGCACGGATGTCGTCCCTGAGGATGCCGCGGCTGCCGTAGCCGCAGCGGAAGCGGCTCAAGGCGTACGCCAGGACTTCGTTGCGGGTCGCGCGGTAGAGAAAGCTCACCGGCGTCACCGAAGTGAGCACCCGTCCGGCCATTTCCATCGGCGTGAAGTGCGCGGTCAGGAGGATCACGCCGCGGCCGCGGGCGCGCGCCGCCTCGAGATGCTCGCGCCCCTCGACGCGCACGAGTCGCGCCAGGCGCTGCGGCGAGCTCCACCAGGCGAGCGGGATCTCCATGAGCGCAATGCCGAGACTCGCGAAATGCTCATCGAGGAGCCGCGCGCGCTCTGCTGGCGACAGCGCCGGCAGGCAGAGCTCGAGGTTGCGGCGTGCGGTCTCGACGAAGCGGATCGGCAGGCGTCGCAGCAACGCGCCCAGCAGCCGTCCGAGCGCGAGCAGCGCGGCGTACGGCAGCAGTGCGAGAAGGCGCAGCAGCCCGAGTCCGGCCCAGGTGAGCCAGTAACGCGGCGCCAGCAGCCGCAATCGCATCGAACCCCCTAAAGAATAAGGATCTGCACTCGGCGTGGGCGCCGAGAATACTCCATTCCGACGCACGAACTGTGCTCCAATTGCGCGGCATGAGCCGTGCCGCCCGCTTTCTCGAGGTACGCCTCGTTGCCTGGACGATCCGGCCCGGGGAGCGCTGGCTGCCCGCCGGGGCCAACGGCGCCGGCGTGCGCCGTCGACACGCGCCGCGGCCGGCGGTCGCACGCACGGAGCGCACACGGGCGTCGCCACGATGAGCCGCGCGCGCGCGCTCGGTCTGGCCGGGCTCGCAGTCGTCGTTGCCGCAGTGGTCGTGGTGGTCGCGCGGGCGCCGCTCTTCTGGGGGCGCTATCTCGGTTCGCTGTTGGCTCCGAGCGCGCTCGCTCCCGTCTGGTACCAGCCGCGCGAGCGGGTCGCCGGCGGCAACCAGCCGGTCGCATCGCGCGTGCCGCCCGCCTCCGAATTGCTCGACCCGCGCTCGCTCGAGGCGGCTGCGGCGCTGGCCGGCGCGCACAACGCGCGCGCACTCATCGTCGTGCGCCACGATCACATCGTGTTCGAGCGCTACTGGCGGGGCACGAGCTTCGACACGCTCGCGGATTCGCAGGGCTTTGCCCGCGTGCTGACCGCGCTTGCGGTGGGTGCAGCGCTCGCGCACCGCAGGATCGGCTGGCCGGATCAGCCGATCTCGTACTTCATCGGCGCGTGGCGCCATGACCCGCGCGGCGGCATCACGGTGCGCGATCTGCTGCAGATGTCCTCGGGGCTGGCCGCACCTCCTGCCTCGCGCAGCCCGTGGAGCGCAGCGGCGCGCGCGCGTTTCGGCACCGACGTGGCGGCAGCAACGCTCGCCGAAGGACTGCTCGGGGAGCCGGGCAGGACCTGGGCGCCGCAGAGCGCGGACCCGCAGCTGCTTGCGCTGGTGCTCGAGCAGGCGACCGGTGAGCGCTACGCGAGCTACCTGTCGGAGGCGCTGTGGCGCCGGATCGGCGCCGCTGACGCCTGGCTGTGGCTCGACCGACCGGGGGGCACGCCGCACGCCGATTGCTGCATGCTGGCACGTCAGGGCGACTGGATCCGCGTCGCCGAGCTGCTGCTGCGCGACGGCAACTATCGCGGCGCCGAGGTCATTCACCCCGGTTGGGTGCAGCTGATGCGCGCGCCCGCGCACAGCAACCCGGACTACGGCATGTACCTGCGTCTCGGTGCACACCTGGCGGCCGGCAGCGAGCCGTACGCCGCTGCGGATACCTACCTCGTCGACGGCGGCGCTGGCAACCGGCTATGGCTGGTGCCGTCGATGCAGATCGCGGTGCTGCGCATGGGAGGCGCGCCGCGCGGCGAGCGTGCCGCGGACGAGGCGCGCATCCCCAACCTGATCGTCGCCGCGGCGCGCGACTTCCTGCCGCGCGCGGCCCGTCCGGGCGCGGACGTCTCCGCCATCGTGCCCGGGCACTAGCGCTGGCCAGGGATGGCCTTGAACCGCCAGCTCGCGGCGCTGTTTCTCTTCAGCGTGATCGACACGCTGGGTTTCGGCATCCTGATTCCACTGGTGCCGTACATGGCCGACCGCTTCGGCGCGGCTCCGGCCGTCATCACGCCGATCCTCGGCAGCTATTCGCTGTGCCAGTTCATCGCAGCGCCTCTCTGGGGTCGGCTGAGCGATGCCCATGGGCGGCGCCCGATTCTCATCAGCAGCCTGACCGGCGCCTGCCTCTCGTATCTGATCCTCGGCGGTGCGCGCAGCCTGTGGTGGCTGCTCGGCTCACGCATGCTCGCCGGCTGCATGGCGGGCAACATCGCCGCCGCGTTTGCCTATGCGTCCGACGTGTCGGCGCCGCAGCAGCGCGCCGCGACGCTCGGGCTCATCGGCGCGGCCGTCGGTGTCGGCTTCACGCTCGGACCGCCCGTGGGCGGGCTGCTGGCCGGCGCCGACCCGCGTACCGCGAACTTCGTGCGGCCGGCGCTGGTGTCGGCCTGCCTGAGCGTGCTCGCGATTCTGGTCGTCAGGTTCGTGCTGCCCGAGAGTCATGGCGCGCAGCACCGGCGCGAGCATCCGGACGAGCCGCGGCGCAGCTCCTGGCAGCTGCTGCGCACCCGCCCGTCGCTGGCGCTGCTATCGGGGGCGACGCTCGCCGTGACCTACTCGCAGTCGATCCTCGAGTCGATTTTCGCCATCTGGGCGCTGCACAAGTTCGGGTTCGGACCGCGCACCGTCGGCTTGCTGCTGTTCGGAGTGGCGCTGCCGGCGCTGCTCATGCAGGGCGGCGTGGTGCGGGTGCTGGCGCCGCGGCTCGGGGAGACGCGGCTCGCCGTCTGCGGTCTGCTGCTCTACGTCGCTGGGTTCGTCACCCTGGGTTGTGCCGGCGGCATCGCGCCGACCGTCGTTGCCCTGGTACTGTGCGGCATCGGGCTCGGCGCCTACAACCCGAGTGCGTTTGCGCTCGCCTCGAAGCAATCGCGCAGCCACGACCGCGGCGCGGTGATGGGCACCTACGTGGCGAGCGGGAGCCTGGCGCGCATCATCGGCCCGTTCACCTCGGGCTCCATCTACGCGTGGCTCGGGCCTTCGGCGCCGTTCCTGATCGGCGCGTGCGTGACGCTACCCGCCGCCTGGCTGGTGCTGGGCGCGCGCCGGACGCGCGCCTGAGCGCTCAGGGGCGCTCGGCCGGCGGTTGGCTCGGCGGCGCTTCAGGCAGGCCCGCGGAACCGCCCGGCGCAGCGGCGGCGAGCGCCACTTCGATCGTGCCGTCGACGATGCGCAGCGCGTGGCTCGGCAGCGGGACTTCCGCGGGAGGTCCCAGCACGCGGCCGTCGCGGATGTCGAACGAGGCACCGTGCAGCGGACAGACGAGACGCGTGGCGCGCAACCGTCCCTCGCACAGCCGCGCATGCGCATGCGTGCAGATGTTGTCGAGGGCGAACACGCCCTCGCGGGTGTGACAGATCACGAGCTCGCGTCCGCCGAGGGTCACCGCCCGCATGCTTGCAAGCGGCAGCTCGGCGAGTTTCATCACCGCCTGGAACTCTGCCATGACGCTCCTTAGAGTGTGAGGTCGGTCTCGAAGATCGACACCGCCTGGCCGCGGATCCAGACGCCGTCCAGCCGGCCGTCCGCGAATTCGAGCTCGACCTCGACCCGTCCCGGGCGGTGCAGGTGGTGGCCCTGGACACCGAAGAAGCGCGCGCGGTCCTCGTGCGGGACCAGCAGTCCGTGGTGTGCGAGGTAGGCACCGAGCAGTCCGTGGGCATTGCCGCTGACCGGATCCTCGGGAATGCCGAGCGCCGGACAGAACATGCGCGACTCGACCAGGTGATCGTCGGAGCGGGCGGTGAGCGTGAACACGAAGTAGCCGGCCGCCCCGAGCTGCGCCGACAGCGTCGTCAGGCGGCCGAAATCGGGCTTCAGGTGCTTGAGCGCGTCCGCACCGCGCACTCCGATCAGCAGCCGTGCGCTGCTCGCCCCGGCGATACGCGCCGGCAGGCGCGTATCGAGACTCTCGGAGGCAAGTGCCAGCGCATCGAGCACCGCCAGCCGCTCGCGATCATTCAGCTCGCGCCCGAGCGGCGGTGCGCTGCGGCGGATCCCGACGCTGCGGTCCTCGCCGGTCCCCTGCACGAGCACGTCGACGATCCCGGCCTTGGATTTCTGCCGCTGCCGCCGTGGCGCATCGTGCCGGCGCGACAGCACGTACTGCGCCGCGACCGTGGCGTGTCCGACGAAGCCGATCTCGCTGCGCGGGGTGAAGAAGCGCGCGCGCACGGTATGGTCGGCACCGTCGGGTGCCAGCATGAAGGCGGTCTCGGCGTTGTTCAGCTCGCGCGCCACGGCCAGCATCTGCGCGTCGCTGAGTGCGTCGGCGTTGAGCACCACGCCGGTCGGATTGCCCGTGAAGGGCTCGCGCGTAAAGGCATCGACCTGGTGGACCTGGATCTTTCGCGACATCTTTGACCGTCCGCCCTCCCGCAGCTGACGTGACAATTCTAGTCCTATCGGGCGCCCCTGAGGGTCGCGGCCTGCGCGCACGGCCCGTGCAATACTGCCGGGCGTGGCGGCCGTAAGGGGGCTTTTGACAATGGACATCGGCGTCGACATCAGTCTCTATCCTCTCAAGGCGGAGTACGTGTCCGACATTCACCGCTTTCTCGAGCGCGTGACCGCCGACCGGCGGCTGCGGGTGGTGACGAACAGCATGAGCACCCAGCTGTTCGGCGGCTTCGAGGAGGTCATGGACACGCTGCGTCGGGCGTTGCAGGCGACCTACGAGCCGCTGGACGCAGGCGCTGAGCGGGCGGTGTTCGTCATCAAGGTATTCGGGCCGCTGGCGGCCGCCTGACTGGCTCCACCCGCGGCTGGCGGGGGCAGCTGCGAAGGGCGCAAACTAGCCGCGCCCGGGCACGCCTGCCGGCAGGAAAAACTTGAGCTTCCGGGGCTTCCGAGGTAATGCATGGCGCTTTTGCGGGTCGTGGATCGCGACGGAGTCGAGCACGAGGTCGACGGCCGCACGGGACTGAAGGTGATGGAGAATCTGCGCGAGCTCGATTACGGCGTGGCGGCGATCTGCGGCGGCATGTGCTCGTGCGCGACGTGCCACGTATATATCGACGCCGCATGGCTGCCGCGGCTGCCCGCGATGATGTCCGACGAGCGCGAGCTGCTCTCGGAGCTGACGCATCACCGCGATGACTCGCGCCTCTCCTGCCAGCTGGAGTTCACCGAGGCGCTCGCCGGGCTGCGCGTAACCATCGCGCCCGACGAGTAGGCGCGCTTATGTCCGCACCCAGCGTCCAGGTCGAAACCCGCGGGGCCGTGGCGCTGGTCACGCTGCACCGGCCGGACACCAACACCATCAACATCCAGATGGCCATGGACCTGCTGGCGGCGGCGCTCACCTGCGCACGCAACGCGGCGGTACGCGCCGTGGTGCTGACGGGCGCGGGGCGCAACTTCTGCTTCGGCGGCGACCTGCGCGCGATCACCGCTCACGACCGCCTCGACGACTACGTCCGCGAGCTCACCACCTACCTGCATGCAGCAATCTCGCATTTCGTGCGCATGGATGCACCCGTGATCGCCGCGGTCAACGGCACGGCGGCCGGCGCCGGCGTCGGACTGGTCGCGATGGCGGATCTCGCCATCTGCGGCCGCAGCTCCGGCTTCAATCTCGCCTACACCAGCGTCGGGCTGACGCCCGACGGTGGCACCTCGTATCTGCTGCCGCGGATCATCGGCGTGAAGCGCACCATGGAGCTGGCGCTGCTGAATCGCACGCTGCCGGCGGCGGAGGCGCTCGCCTGGGGGCTGGTCAACGAGGTGGTGGCGGACGAGCAGCTGCTGACGCGCGCGCTCGAGGTCGCAGCGCAGCTTGCACAGGGCCCGACCGGCGCCTTCGGCGCAACCAAGCGACTCGTGGCGCGCGCGCTTGGCGGGCTCGAGACGCAGATGGTCGCCGAGAGCGAGAGCATCGCGGCGCACGCCGTGAGCGCCGAGGCGCGCGAGGGGGTCGAGGCATTTCTCAGGAAACGCCGGCCGCAGTTCACGGGCAAGCGCGCGGCGCGGACCTGAGCGGCGGGTAAGCCGATGGTGCTCGAGGCGGCACTGGTCGTGATGCTGGCCTTGATCGCCGCGCGCATCTATTTCAAGTGGCGCGCGACGCAGCGCTTGCGCGCCGCCAGCTGGGATCAGCAGATCATCGAGCGGCTGCGCAGCCGCGGCTATGCGCCGTTCACAGACTACCCGGTGGACTTTTTTCTGGCGCTGCCCGACGAGCCGGCATGTCAGGCGGTGCGCGCGCGGCTCGAGCCGGAGTTCAAAATCGACGTGAGGAGCATGGAGGGCGACGCGCAGCTGCGCTTCAGCCTGCACGCGACCAAGACCATGCGGCTCATCCTCCCGGAAGTGCAGGCGCTCAGCCGCCGCATGACCGCGCTCGCCGCCGAGCACCACGGCCGCTACGACGGCTGGGCGGCGTAGCGGCGGACCCGATCAAGGAAAGGCATTTTCGGGGACGCCGTGGATCCATCCATGCAGGCTGCAGGCTCGTCAGTGTTTCTCGGTCTGCCGTTTGACGGCGTCGGCGGCGGCGGCGATCGCGGCCGGGTCGCCGAGATAACGGCTGGCGCGGGGCTTAAGCGCGGCGTCGAGCTCGTAAAGCAGCGGCACACCGGTGGGAATGTTGAGCTCGACGATATCGCTTTCGCTGACCTCGTCGAGCATCTTGACCATGGCACGCAGGCTGTTGCCGTGCGCCACCACCAGGACGTCGTGCCCTGAGCGCAGCTCCGGGGCGATGCGCGCGTGCCAGAAGGGCAGCACGCGCGCGAGCGTGTCCTTGAGCGACTCGGTGGCAGGCAGCAGCTGCGGGTCGACGTCCGCGTAGCGCGGGTCATGCCGCGGATGACGCCGATCCGCCGCGTCGAGCGGCGGCGGCGCCACGTCGTAGCTGCGGCGCCAGACCTTCACCTGAGCCTCGCCGTGCTGCGCCGCGGTCTGTGCTTTGTCGAGCCCCTGCAGCGCGCCGTAATGGCGCTCGTTGAGCCGCCAGCTGCGCTCCACCGGCAGCCACATCCGGTCCATCTCATCGAGCATGATCCACAGCGTGCGCACCGCGCGCTTCAGCACCGAGGTGAAGGCCACGTCGACCTCGAGCCGCTCGTTGAGCAGTTCGCGCCCGGCCTGCGCCGCCTCCGTGCGCCCCTGTGCCGACAGGTCGACGTCGGTCCAGCCGGTGAAGAGATTCTGCACGTTCCACGTACTCTGGCCGTGGCGGACCAGGATCAGCCTGCCGGGAGTCCTCACGGGGTCTGACACGGCGCAGCTCGCGTCGGCTGCCGTCTCAGTTTGCCAGCTTGCGCACCGATTCGACGCCCACGGTCAGCGTGGCGAAGTCGGCGGCGCCGGCGGCGCGCATGTCGGCGAGCGTGCGCTGCCAGTGCGCGAGCTCCTTGCCGGCGCCTTCCAGCCAGGCATTCACGCGTGCCTGGGCGGGGCCGCGATCCTTGCGCGCGAGCACCCTCTCGGTGAGACGCCGGTGCACCCGCAGCGCCGCATCGCGCAGCCCGGTGCGGGCGATCGCCTGCCACGGGCCGTCGACCGTGAGCTTCTCGATGCGCGCCCGCAGCCAGTCGACGCCGAGCCGCATGCCGACCTCGTAATAGACCCGCGCTGTCTCGACCACGCTCACCCGGTGAACCGCCGAGATCTCGACAATATCCAGCGCGGCGTTGAGCGTCTCGAGGCTGGCGATGCGCGTCGCCAGATGCGGCGGCAGGCCGCCGTCGGCAAAGTGCCGGCGGGTCTCCTCGAAGCGCTCGAGCTCGACTCCGGCGAGCACCTGGGCATTGGCCGCCTCGAGCTGCTGTACGCCGGCACGGAATTCCGCGACCGCGGCGTCGACCTGCAGGCCGCGTCGGCGCGAGCCGAGCAGCCAGTAGGTCGCATGCCGCAGCAGGCGGCCGGTCTGGAAGGCCGCCTCGTACTGCAGCTTCGCAGGCACGCGGTTGTCGAGCGCCTCGATCTGCTCCCAGACCTCGCGCATCCTGAATATCTCGCGGGCCGCCGAGTAGGCGCGTGCGATCTGCGCCGGCTCGGCGCCGGTGTCCTCCTGCGCCCGCGACACGAACGTCGGCCCCATGCGGTTCACCAGGCTGTTGGTGGTCGCGGTGGCGATGATCTCGCGGCGCAGGCGGTGCCGGGCGATGGCGCGCGGGAAGCGCTCCTGGATCGGAGCGGGGAAGTAGCGCTCGAGCTCGGTGGACAGGTACGGATCCTCCGGCACGTCGGAGGCGAGCAGGTGGTTGTTGAGCCAGATCTTGCTGTAGGCGAGCAGCACCGACAGCTCCGGCCGCGTCAGGCCGATGCGACTCTTGCGGCGATCGGCCAGCTCGTCATCACTCGGCAGGTATTCGAGCGCGCGATTCAGATCGCCGGAGCGCTCCAGCGAGCGGATCAGGTGCTGGAACTCGGGCAGTCGAGCGGCCGACTGCACTTCGAGCGTGCTGATCGCCTGACCCTGCAGGTAGTTGTTGCGCAGCACCAGGTCCGCGACCGCGCGCTGCATGCGCGTCAGCAGCCGGTTGCGCTCGCCGCGGGTCAACCGGCCCTCGGCGACGAGCGGATTGAGCAGGATCTTGATGTTGACCTCGAGGTCGGAGGTGTTGACGCCGGCGGAGTTGTCGATGAAGTCGGTGTTGAGCCGGCCGCTCCTTTGTAGCGCGTATTCGACGCGGCCGCGCTGTGTCAGGCCGAGGTTGCCGCCTTCCCCGACCACCTTGGCGCGCAGCTCGCGGCCGTTGATGCGCAGCGCATCGTTGGTGCGGTCGCGCGCCTCGGCCTGGGTCTCGTCGCTGGCCTTCACGTAGGTGCCGATGCCGCCGTTCCACAGGAGGTCGACCGGCATGCGCAGCACGGCGCGGATGATCTCGTTGGGAGGGGCGCTGGCGCCGTCGAGGCCGAGCATGGCGCGCGCCTCAGGCGACAGCGGAACCGACTTGGCGCTGCGCGGGAACACGCCGCCGCCACGCGAGATCCGGCGCCGGTCGTAGTCGTCCCAACTCGAGCGCGGCAGCGCGAAGAGCCGCGCGCGCTCGGCGAAGCTCACCGCGGGGTCCGGCGCGGGGTCGAGGAACACATGACGGTGGTCGAAGGCGGCCTGCAGGCGGATGTGGCGCGACAGCAGCATGCCGTTGCCGAAGACATCGCCGGACATGTCGCCGATCCCGACGCCGGTGAAGTCGGTCTTCTGCGTGTCGATGCCGAGCTCGCGGAAGTGGCGCTTGACGCACTCCCAGGCACCGCGCGCGGTGATGCCCATCTTCTTGTGGTCGTAGCCGGCGGAGCCGCCGGAGGCGAACGCATCCCCCAGCCAGTAGCCGTACTCCGCGGAGAGCGCGTTGGCGATATCCGAGAACGTTGCGGTGCCCTTGTCGGCGGCGACCACCAGGTAGACATCGTCGGTGTCGCGCCGCACCACCTGCGGCGGCGGCACGACGCGTCCGGCGACGATGTTGTCGGTGAGGTCGAGGAGTCCGCGGATGAAGGTCTGATAGCAGGCCACCACCTCGGCCTGCACTTCCTCGCGCGTACCGGCGGGCAGGCGCCGCGGCACGAAGCCGCCCTTGGCGCCGACCGGAATGATGACGGTGTTCTTGACGTTCTGCGCCTTCATCAGGCCCAGCACCTCGGTACGGAAGTCCTCACGCCGATCCGACCAGCGGATGCCGCCACGCGCGACGTAGCCCATGCGCAGGTGCACGCCCTCGACGCGCGGGCTGTAGACGAAGATCTCGAACTTTGGCCGCGGCAGCGGCAGATCGGGCACCAGCGCCGGGTCGAACTTGAAGGAGAGGTAGGTCTTCGGCGCGCCATCCGCGTCGCGCTGATAGAAGTTGGTGCGCAGCGTGGCGCGCACCAGATGCATGTAGGCGCGCAGGATGCGGTCATCGTCCAGGCTCGCGACCCCATCGAGCGCGCTGCGGATCTCCTCGATCAGCCTCTCGGCGTGGCGCTCGCCACCGGCCCGGCGTGCGGCCGCCGGGTCGAAGCGCGTCTCGAACAGCCGCGCGAGGCTCCGGGCGATGCCCGGATTGGCCGCGAGCGTGCGCTCCATGTACGCCTGGCTGAACGGCACGCCGGTCTGCAGCAGGTAGCGGCAGTACGCCCGCAGCACCACGATCTGGCGCACGTTTAAGGCCGCGCCCAGCAGCAGCCGGTTGAAGCCGTCGTTCTCCACGCGGCCGCTCCAGGCGGCCGCGAAGGCCTCGCGGAAGTTCGCATCGATCTGCGCAATTTCGATCTCGAGGTGCTCGCGATGCTCGAGCTCGAAGTCCTGGATCCAGGCGGCGCCGCCTTCCGGCCAGGCGAGCTCGTACGGCCGCTCGGAGATCACCCGCAGCCCGAAGTTCTCCAGCATCGGCAGGATGTCGGAGATCGGCACGGGATCGCCGAGCTTGACGATCCTCAGGTGCACGCGCTCGCGCTTCTGGCCGGCCGGCCGGTGCAGGCACAGCTGCAGCGCCTGCGGCCGCTCGCGCAGCGCTTCCAGCTCGGCGAGATCCGCGAGCGCATCTGCGGGTACGACGTCGTCCTGATACGCCAGCGGCAACGCCTGGCGGTAGCGCGCCGCGAGCGCCAGCCCTGCGGCCTCGCCGCGCCGCGCGACCAGCACGTCGCGCAGCCGGTCGTTCCAGGTGAGAGCCGCCTCGGCGATGCGCCGCTCGATGCCGCGCAGGTCGGCCTTGTGCTGTGTGCCGGGATCGGTCTGCACCACGACATGCACGCGCGCGTGACTCGCGCCGGAGAACTGCGCGTGGCTCTCGACGCGCGTACCGGCGAAGCCGGCGAGCGCGATCTGCTCGATGCGCTGGCGTACCTCGGTGTTGTAGCGGTCGCGCGGCACGTAGACCAGGCAGGAGTAGAAGCGGTGATACGGGTCGCGCCGCGCCAGCAGCCGCACGGTGCGCCGCTCGTAGAGGTTGACTACGCCGCGCACGATGCGGATCAGATCCGCGACACCGGCCTGGAACAGCTCGTCGCGCGGATACGTCTCGAGCACGTTGAGCACCGCCTTGCCGTCGTGGCTGGCCGGGTCGAGGCCGAAATGCTCGATGACCGCCTCGACCTTGCGGCGCAGCACCGGGATCTCGCGCGGACTGCCGAAATAGGCGGTCGAGGTCCAGAGCCCGAGGAAGCGGTGCTCGCCGTCGACCCGGCCGCGTGTGTCGAAGGTCTTGATGCCGACGTAGTCGAGGTGCTCCTCGCGATGCACGGTCGCAGTGGAATTTGCCTTGGTGACGATCAGCAGCTCCGGCGCGCGCGCCCGGGTGCGCACGTCGCCGCGCAGCACGGTCGGTGCGCTGTGCGCCCGCTCGCGTCGCGCGGCGCCGAGCACGCCCAGGCCCGAGCGGACATCCGGCACGAGACGGTCCTCGGCGCTGCCGCGCTCGAGGCGGTAGTGGCGGTAGCCGAGGAACACGAAGTGGCGGGCCTCCATCCACTCGAGCAGATGGCGCGCCTCGCTCACCTCGGTCGCGGGCAGCGGCGGCGGATCACTCTCGAGATTGGCGATGATCTCGCGCATCCGTTCGCGCATCGGCGTCCAGTCGGTGACGGCGCTGCGGACGTCGGCGAGGGTTGCTTCGAGGTCGTGCTGCAGGCGCTCGATCTGCCGCGGATCGGTGACGCGGTCGATCTCATACAGCTGCCAGGACTCGGCGTGCGCGGCCTGGGCGCCGTTGGCGCCGACGGCGAGCAGACGGCCGCGCGCATCGCGACGCATCGGCAGCACCGGGTGCACGATCAGGTGTACCGCAAGCTCAGCGCGGGCGAATGCCATGCCGAGCGAGTCGACCAGGAACGGCATGTCGTCCGTGACCGTGAGCACGAGCGTATGCGGCGAGGTGAAGCCGTCGCGCGCCAGCTCGGGATTGAACACCCGCACCAGCGAGCCTCCCGGCACGCGGCGCGTGCCGAAGGCGAGATGTGCGAGTGCGGCGCGTGCCAGGTGTCCCGGGGCATGCGCCGCCAGGTCCTCTTCGGCGACGCCGCGGAAATAGCTGTGCAGGAAGCGCTGGCGCAGCTCGCGCCGGCCGCCGCCGGCGCCCGCCGCGCGGGCGATGCGCTCGATCAGCGTAACGCGCGCGGCGGGGATGCTGCCCAGCAGCTGAGCGTCTTGCGAAGCGACTTGCGCGTGCATCGAGGCGCGCGATTATACATGCAGGGTGTGGCGCTTATAATGCTGCGGTGAACCAGCGATATGACAACCCGATGGGCACGGACGGGTTCGAGTTCGTCGAGTACACCGCGCCCGATCCGCAGCTGCTGCGCACGCTGTTCGAGCGACTGGGGTTCCCGGTGGTGGCGCGTCACCGCTCCAAGAACGTGACCCTGCACGCCCAGGGGGATATCAACTTCATCATCAACGCGGAGCCGCAGTCCTTCGCGCAGTCGTTCGCGCGGGTGCATGGGCCCTCAGCGTGCGCCATGGCGTTTCGGGTGCGCGATGCGGCCGCGGCCTACCGGCGCGCGCTCGACCTCGGGGCCAAGCCCGGCCCGCAGAGCGCCGGCCCGATGGAGCTCAATATCCCGTGCATCGAGGGCATCGGCGGCTCGCTCATCTACCTCGTCGACCTCTACGGCGAGCGCTCGATCTACGACGTGGACTTCCGTCCGGTGGCGCGGGCTCCGGCCGCCGAGGGAGCCGGCCTGGCCGTGATCGACCACCTCACCCACAACGTCGGCCGCGGACGCATGGACGTCTGGGCCGGCTTCTATGAGAAGCTGTTCAACTTCCGCGAGATCCGCTACTTCGACATCGAGGGCAAGCTGACCGGGCTGCTGTCGCGCGCCATGACGAGCCCGTGCGGCAAGATCCGCATCCCGATCAACGAGTCGCAGGACGACAAGAGCCAGATCGAGGAGTATCTGCGCGAGTATCACGGCGAGGGCATCCAGCACATCGCGCTCGCCACGCCCGACATCTATCGGACGGTCGACGTGCTGCGCCGCCACGAAGTCGCCTTCCAGGACACGCCCGACACCTACTACGACGGGGTCGACGCGCGTATTCCCGGCCACCGCGAGCCGCTCGCCGAGCTGCGCAGCCGCCGTATCCTGATCGACGGCAACCCGCAGAAGGGCGAGGGCGTGCTGCTGCAGATTTTCACGCGCAACGTCATCGGCCCGATCTTCTTCGAGATCATCCAGCGCAAGGGCAACGAAGGCTTCGGCGAAGGCAACTTCCGCGCGCTGTTCGAGTCGATCGAGCAGGATCAGATCCGGCGGGGTGTGATTTAGTTCGGCTCCTCCTGCAGACAGCCGCAAGCTACCGATGCTGGCAATGCTTGCATCACGGCGGTCCGAGTGCTAGCATTGCATTCATTGACGATTCGGAGGTCGCCAGTGGCG
>JASHTN010000332.1 GCA_030040525.1 Gammaproteobacteria bacterium
TGCAGCAGCGGCACACGGCGCGAGAGCGCCAGCCTCTTCACGGGACTCGGCGTGAGGATGCGGCCGCGGCCGCTCGGCCGGTCGGGCTGTGTCAGGACGCCTGCGACAGTGTGATGCGCGAGCAGCGCCTCGAGGGCGGGAAGCGCGAACTGCGGCGTGCCGGCAAACGCAACGCGCAACCTCAGGAGCCTCTTATCGATGGCACTGCGCAGCCGAAACACGGCCGCAGGCCAGTTTTTCCCATGGATCAGTACGCGCGGCGCGCCTGTCCGGCGGCGGCGCTCGGGCGCGAAGCGCGCTCCCTGCGCTCCTTCACCAGCTTCTTGCGAATGCGCTCGCGCTTCAGATCGGAGAGATAGTCGACGAACAGCTTGCCGTCGAGATGATCCATCTCGTGCTGAATGCAGACGGCGAGCGTCCCGTCATAGTCCCGCTCGGATACCTCGCCGGTGCGCGACTGCCAGCGCACACGGATCTTCTCGGCGCGCTTCACCTCGTCGAAGATCCCGGGCACGGACAGGCAACCCTCCTCGCTGCTCGCCTCGCCTTCGCGCGCGAGGATCTCGGGATTCACGAGCGCGAGCGGCTGGTTGCGCTCCTCGGAGATGTCGATGACGAGCACGCGCCGGTGCACGTCGATCTGGGTGGCGGCGAGCCCGATGCCGGGGGCGGCGTACATGGTCTCGAGCAGGTCATCGATGAGCGCGGCCAGGGCGGCGTCAAAGCGTGTCACCGGCTGCGCGCGGATGCGCAGCCGGAGGTCGGGAAACTCGAGGATCGTTCGTACCGCCATGGGGTGTCCGGAAAGCTCTGAAGGGAAGCCTGATATGGGGGCTCTGTAAGCCGTGATCCAGCGCACAAACTTGACATTAATTCGTATGCCCGTGAGCGCCGTGCCAGTATAACAACTAGAATCCTGGGTGCTGCCTGTGTGCCCCACCTCTACGTAAGAGGAGCGGAGGATGGTCTCAAATCAATTGGTTGCGGCTCGTCTTGCAGCGGGCCTCCTGATCCTTTCGATCGCCGTCGCCGGCTGTGCGCACACGCAGCGTCAGCCCGCGAGCGCGCCGCCCGAGGCGCAGGCGCCGCCGGCGGCGCAAACCGCTCCGGCTCCGGAGCAGACCGCTACCGAGGCGGCGATCGCCCAGGCGGGCACTGCGGCCCAGCCGGCCGCCGCCGCGGGTGAGGCTCCGGTCGTCAACCCGGGCGCGCCCAAGCATTACGTCGTGAAGAAGGGCGATACGCTCTGGGGCATCGCCTCGATGTACCTGCGTGACCCGTGGCTGTGGCCCGAGGTCTGGATCATCAATCCGCAGATTCCGAACCCGCACCTGATCTACCCGGGCGACAAGCTGCTGCTCGCCTACGGCGGCGACGGCCGGCCGCATGTCTCGGTGGAGGAAGCCGGCACCGTGCGGCTCGATCCGTGGCTGCGCAGCGCGCCACTCGAGAGCTCCATCCCGACGATTCCGTACGCGGCGATCCAGGGCTTCCTCTCGCACCCGACCGTGGTCACGCGCGAGGAGATCCGCCGCGCGCCCTATGTGCTCGCGATCCGCGACATGCACGAGGTGGCAGGCGCGGGCCTCGAGGTCTACGTGAGCAACCTCGACGCGCAGCAGAACGCGCGTTTCAACATCGTGCACGTCGAGGAGCCGCTGATCGACCCGGATGACGGCACGCTGGTCGGCTACGAGGGCGTCTACACCGCGACCGCACTCGTCGAGCGCGCGGGCCATCCGGCCAAGGCGGCGCTCATCGACACCGCGCGCGAGACGCTGCGCGGCGACCGCCTGGTCTCCGCCGACGAGGAAACCCCGGTCAACTTCGAGCTGCGCGCGCCTTCGGGCGAGATCCGCGGCCACATCATCGCCGTGATCGGCGGCACCGATCTCGTCGGCCAGTTCCAGGTCGTCGCCATCAACCGCGGCAAACGCCAGGAGTTGGTGCCCGGCACCATGCTGGCGATCGACTCCGCCGGCGAAACGGTGCATGACTTGTACCACGACGGCGCCACCGGGCAAGGTACCTCCATCGACCGCTCTTTCTCCCCGAAGGTGCAGCTGCCCGATGAGCGTGTCGGAACGCTGCTGGTCTTCAAGGTATTCGACCGCGTCAGCTACGGCCTGGTGGTGGGCGCTTCCGACATCATCAACCGCGGCGACGTCGTCCGTAACCCGTAGGCGCGCCGGCACTCAGCGCCGCGGCCGCCGCCAGGCCGCGGCCGCCACATAGCTCGATCAACGCACGCGATTCGCGCGCTCGGGCACCGGCCGGCGTGCCGTATGCTCGCGCGATGGATGCAGCGCGCGTGCGCACTCGGCTGGCGCGGGCTCCCGGACTTGGCCCCGCCCACGTGCGCGCACTCATCGCGGCGGGCGGCGGCCTCGAGCATGCCTGCTCGCAGGCGGCGCTCGCGGCCGTGCCGCTCCCGCCGGCAGCGCACGCCTGGCTCGCCGCTGCCGATGAGGCGGCGATCGACGCGGATCTCGCCTGGGCCGCCGCGAGCGGCACCGAGCTCCTGCTGTGCACCGACCCTGCCTACCCGCCGCTGCTGGCGGCCATCAGCGGTGCGCCGGCGGCGCTCTACGTGCAGGGCTCGGTCGCGCTGCTGGCCACGCCGCAGCTCGCCATGGTGGGCTCACGCAGCCCCACGCCGGCCGGACGCGCCACGGCGCGTGAGTTCGCAGCCCACTTCGCGTGCGCCGGCCTCACCATCACCAGCGGGCTCGCGCTCGGCATCGATGCCGCGAGTCACGAGGGTGCGCTGCACGGCGGCGGAGCCACGATCGCCGTGTGCGGCACCGGCCTCGACCGGGTGTACCCGGCCGAGCACGCCGAGCTCGCGGCGCGCATCCGCGAGCGCGGCACGCTGCTCTCGGAGTTTCCGCGCGGCACGCCGCCGCGGCGCAGCAACTTCCCGCTGCGCAACCGCATCATCAGCGGCCTGTCGCTCGGCACGCTGGTAGTGGAGGCGGGACGCAGGAGCGGTGCGCTCATCACCGCGCGGCTGGCGCTCGAGGCCGGGCGCGAGGTGTGCGCGATTCCCGGCTCCATCCACAGCCCGCAGTCACGCGGCTGTCACCAACTCATCCGCGACGGCGCCAGGCTCGTCGCCGAGGCCGGCGACGTGTGGACGGAACTGCGGATTCCGGTGCGGAAAGAACCACTTACAGGCGTGGCGCGCTCGGGCGACGCCTGCCTCGAATTGGACAAGGAGTATGAAATGCTGTTAGATGCGCTCGGCTTTGAACCGGCCACTGTTGATGCGCTGGTCGCGCGCACCGCACTGCCGAGCGAGTCGATCGCCTCGATGCTGCTGATACTCGAGCTCGAGGGGCGCATCCAGACTCTTCCGGGCGGCCGCTACGGCCGCGTGCCTTGAGAACCCGATGACTGGCAGCATGCTCGACATCCTGATCTACGTCTTCGACCGCTACATGCTGGAGGCGGGTCCGGACGTGCCGGCGCGCGCGCAGCTCGCCGACGATCTGACACGCGCGGGGTTCAAGCACGCGAGCGTCGAGCGGGCGCTCGACTGGCTCACCGAGCTCGCCTGGCAGCACGATCGCACGGTGAGCGGCGCGACGCGCGCCGGCGGGCTGCGGGTGTTCGCCGACAGCGAGCTGGCGCGGCTCTCGAGCGAGTGCCGGGGACTGCTGCTGCGGCTCGAGCGCGCCGGAATTCTCGATGCGCAGCGGCGCGAGATCGTCATCGAGCGGCTGCTGGCACTCGATGCCGACGAGCCCGATACCGAGCAGCTGAAGTGGGTTGTGTTCATGGTGCTCTCCAGTCAGCCGGGCCAGGTGCCGGCGTTCGAGCGGCTCGAGGGGCTCACCTCCGCGGCGCGTGACCATGCTCCGCACTGAGGCGGCGCGCGAGGCTCGCCCGCTCCCTGGCTCCGCGGCTCGCCCGCGGTTTTTCGTCTCAGGCTGAGGCGTTTTCCAGACGACATGGCAGACAACCTCGTCATCGTCGAGTCGCCCGCCAAGGCCAAGACCATTAAGAAGTATCTGGGCCGCGAGTTCGACGTGCTCGCCTCCTACGGCCACGTGCGCGACCTGGTGCCGAAGGAAGGCGCGGTCGAGCCCGACAACGGCTACGCGATGCGCTACCAGGTGCTGGAGAAGAACCAGCGCCACGTGGACGCCATCGCACGCTCGCTGAAGAAATCCAGCGCGCTGTACCTCGCCACCGATCCGGACCGCGAGGGTGAGGCGATCGCCTGGCACCTGAAGGAGATCCTCGCGCAGCGCGGCGACCTCGACGGCAAGCACGTGCACCGCGTGGTGTTCTACGAGATCACGCGCAACGCGATCCGCGCGGCCGTGGAACAGCCGCGCGGCCTGTCGCTCGAGCTGGTGAACGCACAGCAGGCACGCCGCGCGCTCGATTACCTGGTCGGCTTCAATCTCTCGCCGCTGCTGTGGAAGAAGGTGCGCCGCGGGCTGTCAGCGGGCCGGGTGCAGAGCCCGGCGCTGCGCATGATCTGTGAGCGCGAGGAGGAGATCGCCGCGTTCCGTGCGCAGGAGTACTGGACGCTGGACGCCGAGGGCACGCACGGCGCACAGGCCTTTCCGCTCAAGGTGCTCGAGTACCGTGGTCAGAGGGTCGAGCAGTTCACCTTCACCAGCGAGAGCGCGGCGCGCGAGGCCGAGCGAACGCTCCAGGCCGCAGCGCGCGCCGCCGGCAGCCTCGACGGCCATGGGCTCCTCAGGGTCGTCGCCATCGACCGCAAGCAGCGCCGGCGCAATCCGGCGCCGCCGTTCACCACCTCGACGCTGCAGCAGGAGGCCGCGCGCAAGCTCGGCTTCAACGCCCGGCGCACCATGCGCCTCGCGCAGCAGCTCTACGAGGGCGTCGATTTCGGCGAGGGCAGCGTCGGCCTCATCACTTACATGCGCACCGATTCGGTGGCACTGGCCGCGGAAGCGGTGCAGGAGATCCGCGAGGTGGCCGCCCGGCTCTACGGCGCGCAGGAGGTGGCGGAGGAGCCGCGCATCTACCGCACCAAGTCGAAGAACGCGCAGGAAGCGCACGAGGCCATCCGTCCGACCTCGGCCGCGGTCACGCCCGCGGACCTCGAAGGCCGGATCGAGGACGACCTGCACCGGCTCTACTCGCTCATCTGGAAACGCGCGGTCGCCTCGCAGATGAGCCACGCGGTGTTCGACACGGTTGCGGTCGACATGCTCGCCGGCCCGGACGGACCGGGGCGTCACCTGCTGCGCGCCAACGGCTCGACGCTGGTGAAGCCGGGCTACATCGCCGTCTACCAGGAGGGCTCGGACGACGCCAGGGCGGACGATGCCGACCATGTGCTGCCGCCGATGCAGACGGGCGCTGCGGTGGCGCTGACCGCGCTCAACCCCACGCAGCATTTCACCGAGCCGCCGCCGCGTTACAGTGAAGCGTCGCTGGTCAAGGCGCTCGAGGAGCACGGCATCGGTCGCCCCTCGACGTACGCCTCGATCATCTCGACGCTGCAGGACCGCGAGTACGTCGAGATGGACAGCCGGCGCTTCGTACCGACCGACATCGGCAAGATCGTCAATCGCTTCCTGACCCATCACTTCCACCGCTACGTCGAGTACGGCTTCACGGCGGCGATGGAGGACGAGCTGGACGCGGTCTCGCGCGGGGAGGAGCCCTGGACCACGCCGCTCGACAAGTTCTGGAAGCCTTTCATCCGCCAGGTCGAGAAGATCGACCGGACCGTGACGCGCGAGCAGGTGGCGCAGGCGCGCGAGCTCGGCCGCGATCCCGCGAGCGGCAAGCCGGTCAGCGTGCGCATGGGACGCTACGGGCCGTTCGTGCAGATAGGCACCAAGGACGACGCTGAGAAACCGCGCTTCGCAGGGCTGCGGCGCGGGCAGAAGATGGATGCAGTCACGCTCGCCGACGCGCTCGAGCTGTTCAAGCTGCCGCGTACACTCGGCGCCACTGCCGAGGGTGACACCGTCGTCGCCAACGTCGGGCGCTTCGGCCCGTACGTGAAGTACGGCAGCAAGTATGTCTCCCTCAAGGAGGACGATCCGTACACCGTGACGCTCGAGCGCGCCCTCGAGGTCATCCGCCTCAAACAGGAGGCGGACCTCAGGCGCATCATCCGCGACTTTCCTGCGGCCGGCATCCAGGTGCTGAACGGCCGCTACGGTCCCTATGTCACCGACCGCAGGAAGAACGCCCGCGTTCCGAAGGACCGCGACCCGAAGTCGCTCACTCTCGAGGAGTGCCAGGCGCTGCTCGCGGCCGCACCCGA
>JASHTN010000333.1 GCA_030040525.1 Gammaproteobacteria bacterium
CGACGCAAATGTCGTCTGCTTCATCGTGCCTCTACCGCTGCTGTCCCCTGCACGCAGTATCGGTCAATCATGGGTACCTGTGCAGAGGTTCCCTAGCGCGAGACCAGCACCGGGCCGTGGAAGAAGTCCAGCGTGGCGAGCAGCGGCGCGCTCCGGCGGGCGAAATCAGCACGCCAGGCCGCCTCGATCGGAGCGGCCGGCGGCAGCACCACCGTCTGCGGGTTCTTGAAGACGCCGTTCACCCGATACTCGTAGTGCAGATGCGGACCCGTCGCGAGCCCCGTCATGCCGACATAGGCGATGACCTCGCCCTGAGTGACGCGCGCGCCGGCGTGCGTGCCGCGGGCGAAGCGCGACAGGTGGCCGTACACGGTCGTGATGCCGTGGCCGTGCTCGATCTCGACCAGGTTGCCGTAGCCGCCCTTGGCGCCCGCGAAGCGCACCGCGCCATCGCCCGCTGCGCGCACCGGCGTGCCGATGGGCGCGGCGTAGTCCACGCCCTGATGGGCACGGATGCGATGCAGGATCGGGTGGAAGCGCCCCGAGTTGAACCCGGAGCTGACGCGCGTGAACTCGAGCGGCGCCCGCAGGAACGCCTTGTGCAGCGGTCGGCCGTCGGGCGTGTAGTAGTGAGCGGCGCCGGTCGGGTCGGTATAGCGGACGGCGCGGTATTCGTGTCCCTGGTTGATGAACTCGGCAGCCTCGATCGGCCCGTCCTTCACATAGACGCCGTCGCGCCAGATCTCGGGGTAGGTGACGACGAACGAGTCCCCGGGACGCACGGCGAGCACAAAGTCGATGTCCCAGCCGAATATGTCCGCGAGTCCGACCGCGGTCGGGTCGTGAGCGCCCGCGGCCTCCACCGCCTCGAAGAGCGAGGTATCGATGGTTCCGCGAATGGTCCGGGTACGCAGCTGCACGGGATTCTGCACGACGTCGGCCGTGAGTCCGGAGGCCGCGCGGCTCACCTTGAGGGTCTCGGTCTCGCTGATCCGCCGCTCGAGGCCGAAGAGCTGGCCGTCGCGATGGGTCAGGTGCAGCAGCTCGCCGGGGCGCAGCGAGTCGAGGCTGGCGCGTACACCCGGAAGCATGCGCATCGAGGCCAGATCCGCCAGATTCAGCTTCAGCCGGCGGAAGATCCGGTCCAGCGTATCGTTGCGCATGACGATCACGTCGATGCTCGAGAGGGCAAGCTGCGCCCCCTCGATCGCGGGATCGGCGGCCACTGCGACGCGCGGCACGGGTGCGCCGGAGGGTGGCGGGGCCGGAGTCGCCGCTACGCTGGTTCCGGTGGACGGGGTCCCGGTGGCCGGCGATTTGAGTCCTGCGGCTGCCGCCGCATCGGCGAAGAACGCGGTGTCGGTCGCCGGTGCGATTGCGGGCACGGGCTTGCTCAGACCGCCGTGCAGCACGGTCCAGGTGACCACGGCACAGGCGGCAGCCTGCAGCCAGAAGGCGCCGGACGGGGCGCGCCAGCGGCGCAGGTGTCCAGCCATTGACCCCCGCATGAACTCAAATGCCATCGATTAGACTTATATGCTGAGCTGGAAACCGCGAACCGTACCGGCCGAGACCCCCTGAGGTCAACGTATGTTAAGTGCCGGGTGGGGAGAATGAGCCAAGGCTACCCGCCGCGCTGTGAGTTTTCCGCGGCGGGCTTCACGGGAATGAGATGAATTTCGAGGAACAGATTGCAGAGCTCGAGCGCGGCACGGACGAAGTGCTGGTGAAGGCGGAGCTGGTGAAGAAGCTGCGCCGTGGCGCGCCGCTCACCGTCAAGGCCGGTTTCGATCCAACCGCCCCCGACCTGCATCTCGGGCACACGGTGCTGCTGAATAAAATGCGGCAGTTCCAGCAGCTCGGGCATCAGGTGACGTTCCTCATCGGGGACTTCACCGGCATGATCGGCGACCCGAGCGGACGCAACACTACGCGACCGCCGCTCACGCCCGCGGAGATCCAGGCGAACGCCCATACCTACGAGACCCAGGTCTTCCGGATCCTCGACCGCGAGCGCACCCGCATCGACTTCAACTCCCGCTGGCTCGGCAGCCTCACCTCGACCGATATGGTGAGGCTCGCGGCGCACTACACGGTGGCGCGGATGCTCGAGCGCGACGACTTCGCCCGGCGCTACAAGGCAGGCCAGCCGATCTCCATCCACGAGTTTCTCTACCCGCTCGCCCAGGGGTACGACTCGGTGGCGATGCGCGCGGACGTCGAGCTCGGCGGCACCGACCAGAAATTCAACCTGCTGGTCGGCCGCACGCTCCAGGAGGCCTACGGCCAGGAGCCGCAGGTCGTCATGACGCTGCCGCTGCTCGAAGGGACCGACGGCGTCAACAAGATGTCCAAGTCGCTGGGCAACTACATCGGCATCACCGAGGATCCCGACAGCATGTTCGGCAAAGTGATGTCGATCTCGGACGAGCTCATGTGGCGCTACTTCGAGCTGCTGTCCTTCCGCCCGCTGCGCGAGGTCGAGGCCCTGCGGCGCGCCGCCGCAGCCGGGCGCAATCCGCGCGACATCAAGCTCGAGCTGGCGCGCGAGCTGGTGGCGCGCTTTCACGATGCGGCGGCCGCCGAGCGCGCGCAGCGCGGCTTCATCCAGCGGGTGAGCGAGAGGGCGCTTCCCGAGGATCTGCCGGTGAGGGTGATCCCCGTCGATGCGGCCGGCCTCAGGATCGCGAACCTTCTCAAGGAAGCCGGGCTGGCCGCGAGCACCTCGGAGGCGAATCGCAAGCTCGACGAGGGTGCGGTGAGGATCGACGGCGTTCGCGTCAGCGACCGCGGGCTCATCCTCGGGGCAGGCGCCGAGCACGTGTTTCAGATCGGCGCCAGGCGCTTCGCCAGGCTCAGGCTCGAGAGGAAGCGCGAGGGGTGAGCCGCGGCCGCCGTGCGAGCCACCCCACAGAGCGGCCGCCCGCCCGTCGGGTGCGGTGCGCGTCGCATCCCGCGCAGACGGCATGCGATCAGCGGGTTGAAGCGGGCACCTGAGCCCCAACCTTGGGGGTAGCCCGGGCTGATAGCGGCCAGGCTCGACCCCGACCGGGGCCGGAGGCGGCCGAACGACCCTCACCCCGCGAAAAGCGCGGGCAAGGGGCGTCACCGGACCACATGACAATGCGTTGACATAGCCCCTTGGGGGGCTATACTGCGCGGCCCCTGCAGCCTCGGCAGCGAAAAGCGGCCGGGGCCGCAATTCTGTGGGTCTTCATTCCCGAAGCCGCGCGCTCGCGGGTGCTCTTTAAAAGTCTGGCAGGTAATTTGTGTGGGGACTCGCGTCGATGTGCCTTTGGCGCAAGACCGAGTGACCAAAATGTCCAGCAGTAGTTGGGCCATTTTGGATCCACTCTTCGATTGTCGATCTCAAAATCTTCAAGTGAAGAGTTTGATCCTGGCTCAGATTGAACGCTGGC
>JASHTN010000334.1 GCA_030040525.1 Gammaproteobacteria bacterium
GCGTCAGGCGTGCGCGCGCCGCGCGGCGGCCAGATCGAACGGCAGCGTGCGGAGCTTCACGCCGGTGGCGGCGCGCACCGCATTGGCGACCGCGGGCGCGATCGGCGGCGTGCCCGGCTCGCCGACACCGGAAGGCGCGTTCGTCGAGGGCACGATATGCACCTCGATCTGCCGCGGCATGTCGCTCATGCGCAGCACGAGGTACTGGTGGAAGTTGCTTTGATCGACGTGCCCATCGGTGAGCGTGATCCTGCCCATGAGCGCTGCTGAAAGACCGTAGCCGATGCCGCTCTGCATCTGCGCCCTGACCACATCCGGCGTGACCGCGGTGCCGCAGTCCACCGCGCACACGACGCGGTCGACCGCGATCCGATCGCCTGTGACCGTGACCTCCGCCACCTGCGCCACCACCGAGCCGAATGACTCCTGCAGGGCGACGCCGCGCCCGCGTCCCTTCCGTCTCGCAAACGGCTCGTCCCAGCCCGCCTTGTCGGCGACCAGCTTGAGCACCGCTGCGGCGCGCGGGTTCTTGGTGAGGAGGCTTAGGCGGAACGCGACCGGATCCTGGCCGGCCGCCTCCGCCAGCTCGTCGATGATCACTTCCTTGGAGTAGGCCATGTGCGTGTTCTCGACCGAGCGCCACCAGAGCACCGGTACGCCCGCCCTGGCCCGCGACCAGCTCACGTGCGCGTGGTCGAGCTCGTATTGCTCGGCAGCGCTGCCGCCCACCGCGGTCGGATCGACGCCGTTCTTCATCATCCCGGCGAACGCCGTGTCGCCGATGATCGACTGACCCACGACGCGCTGGCGCCAGGCGACCTTGCCGTCGCGACCGATGCCGGCGCTGAGGCGGTGATAGTTGAGCGGGCGGTAGCGCCCGCCGGTGATGTCGTCCTCGCGCGTCCAGATGAGGCGCACCGGATAGGCGCCGCCGGTCGCTTTGGCGATGCAGGCAACCTCGGCGATGTAGTCCGACTCGGGATTCGCACGCCGTCCGAAGGTGCCGCCCGCCGCCAGCGTATTGATGCTCACCTGCGCGGGCGGGAGTCCCACTGCCGCCGCCGCGTTCCCCTGGTCGATGGTCTGAAACTGACAACCGGCCCAGATCTCGCATTTCTCCGGCGTGAGCCGGCACACGGCGGTGAGCGGCTCCATGGGCGCATGCGCCAGGTAGGGAAACTCGAACTCCCCTTCCACCCGATGGGCCGCGTGCCCGAGCGCGGCATCAGCATCGCCCCTCGCGACGACGGTGACCGCGTCCTTGCTGCCTGCCATGGCGCGGTACTCCTTCATGAGCTCGGCGGTGCCGCGTTTCTCCGCCGCCGGCTCGTCCCAGGTCACGCTGAGTGCCTCGCGGCCTTTCTTCGCTGACCACAGATCGCGGCCCACGACCGCGACCCCGCGCGGGATCGCGACCACGTCGACGACGCCCGGGACCGCCTTCGCCTTGCTGGCGTCGAAGGACTGCACCTTGCCGCCAAAGCGCGGCGGGCGCATGACGACTGCAGTCATCATGCCCGGAAGCCTGACGTCGATCGCGTACTGCTGCGTGCCCGTCGACTTGGCGCGCGCATCGAGCCGCGGCAGCTTTTCCTGCCCGATGATTCTGAAAGCGCCCGGATCCTTGAGCTTGACGCCGGTCGGCACCGGCTGCCGCGCGGCGCTGCGGCTCAGCTCGCCGAGGCTCGCCTTGCGGCCGGAGGCAGCGTGCGCGACCACACCCGCGCTCACCGTCACCTCGCCCGCCGGCACCTTCCACTGCTCGGCCGCGGCCGCCACCAGCATGGCCCGCGCGGTCGCGCCCGCCTCGCGCAGCTGTTGCCAGGAGTTGGCGACGGCGGTCGAGCCGCCGGTCGCCTGGATCTTTCCGCCGAAGGCCAGGTTCCCGTAGGGCGGGACTTCGGCTGGCGCGCTCTCGACCCGCATCTGCTCCCAGGAGGCATCGAGCTCTTCGGCGACGATGGCCGGGAGCCCCGTCCATACGCCCTGGCCCGCCTCGAGGTGCTTGCAGATCACCGTGACGGTGTTGTCCGGGTCGATGCGCACGAAAGGCATCGACAACGGCGGCCCGAGGCCCGCCGGGCTCCCCGGACCTGCGCCGCATCCCGGCAGAAGTATCCCGAGCGTGAGCCCCGAGCCGGCGAGGGTCGTGAGCTTGAGGAACTCGCGGCGGCTCAGGTCCGGCGAGGAGCCCGCCGCCCCGGCCAGCGCTGTCGCTGCGTCGATATGTCGGAAATACATGGCCTCACCCTCCGCGTGCCGGCTGCGCGGCAAGCGTCGCGGCCGCGTGATGAATGGCGTCGCGGATACGCAGGTAGGTCGCGCAGCGACAGATGTTGCCGGACATGGCCGCCTCGATGTCCGCATCGCCGGGCCAGGCGTTGTGCGCCAGCAGTCCTGCGGCCGACATGATCTGGCCGCTCTGACAGTAACCGCACTGCGGAACGTCGAGGGCGATCCACGCGTCCTGCACCGCTTTGCCGGCGGGGCCGGTCAGCCCCTCGATCGTGGTGATGCGGCGGCCGGCAACCGCCGCGATCGGCGTCACGCACGAGCGGATCGGCTGCCCGTCCAGATGCACGGTGCAGGCGCCGCACAGCGCCATGCCGCAACCGAACTTGGTGCCGGTGAGCATCAGATGGTCACGGATCGCCCAGAGGAGCGGCATCTGCGGGTCGATGTCGAGCTCGCGAGTCTCTTCGTTGACGGTGAGCTTGACGGCCATGGAGATCTCCCGAGCGGAGTTGACTGAGACGGGCATCCTAGGCGCCCTTTCCCTGGCGCCGCCACCCCCTGTGGCATTAACGGACTTTAATCAATCGCCCACGGGCAGTGAACCTCGCCGGGCTTAGTGTCGCGCGATGCATGCCGTGCAGCCGTCAACGCACCCGAGCGGCCGATCTCCCGTCGCGGGAATCCTGACGGGCATCGCCGCTCTCGCGCTCGGCGCCTGTACGGTCGGTCCCTGGTACCACAAGCCGGCAATCGCACCGCCGCAAAGCTGGACCACGGCAGCCAACCCCGCAGCCCCCGAATGGCCGGCCATGGACTGGTGGCGCGGCTTCAAGGCCCCGGACCTCGATGCCTACATCGCGCAGGCCGAGACCGCCAACGACGACCTGCGTGCGGCGATTGCGCGCGTCGAGGAGGCCGATGCCCAGCGGCGCATCGCGCTCGCCCCGCTCCTGCCCACCCTCGGCGCGAGTGCGGCTGCAAGCCGCGGGCGCCAGCCGGTCGCGAACAGCGCTGTCTACCAGACCAGCAACGACTTCAACCCGCTCGTCACTGCGAGCTATGAGCTCGACTTCTGGGGCAAGAACCGCGCCGGCTACCAGGCGGCGGCCTACACGGAGAAAGCGAGCCGCTACGACCGCACGACGGTCGAGCTCACGGTGCTGTCGGGGGTGGCCACGACTTACTTCCAGACGCTCGAGCTGCGCGATCGGCTGCGCATTGCCGAGAGCAACCTCGGCAACGCCGCGGAGGTGCTGCGGGGCCTGCGGCTCGAGGAGCGGGCCGGTACCGCGACCGCGCTCGACGTCGCGCAGCAGGAGACCGTGGTCGACACCGTCAACGCGACGATCCCGCCGCTCAGGCAGCAGCTGCGCCAGAGCGAGGATGCGCTCGCAATTCTCGTCGGCAGCACTCCGGAAGCCATCGCCGTCACCCGCGGCCAGCTCGATGACATCGCGCTGCCGCCGGTGCGCCCCGGGCTGCCGTCGGAGCTCCTCGCCCGGCGCCCGGACGTCGCCGAAGCCGAGGCGCAGCTGATCGCCGCCAATGCCAACATCGCCGCGGCGCGCGCCGCGTTCTTCCCGAGCATCTCGCTGACTGCGAACGGCGGCTACGAGAGCGCCGCGTTGGCGACGCTCCTGACACCCGCGAGTCGCGTTTGGCTCATCGGCGCGGACCTCACGCAGCCGATCTTCCAGGGCGGGGCGATCCTCGGGCAGTACCGTTACAGCCAGGCGCGCTATCGCGAGCTCCTCGCCGACTACCACAAGGCCGTGATCTCGGCGCTCGCCAACGTCGAGGACGCGCTCATCGCCGTGCAGCAGACCGAAGACCAGGTCGCCCGCCAGCTGCAGGCCACCGAGGAGGCGCGGCGCGCCTACCGTTTCGCGGACGCGCAGATGCACGCCGGCACGATCAACGTTCTGACGCTGCTCAACACGGAGACGACTTTGTTCACCGCCGAGGATGCCCTGGCGCAGGCGAAATTCGCGCACCTGCAGGCGCTCGTGTCTCTGTACCAGGCGCTCGGCGGCGGCTGGAGGCTGGAGAGTGAGCCGCTATGAACACGCGCCTGCTCCGTGAGCCCCGCGTTGTCCTCGGCGGCGCGCTCGTGCTCGTCGTCGTGCTGCTCGCCTGGCACTGGATAGCCGCGGCGCTGCACCCCAAGGTCGCTGAGAAGCCGTCGCCGGTCGCGGTGGATGTGGCGCCCGTGCGGCGCGCGGACGTGCCGGTGTATCTCGAAGGGCTCGGCACGGTTCAGGCCTTCTACACCGTAACCGTCACCGCACGCGTCGACGGCCAGATCGAGAAGGTGGCGTTCAAGGAAGGCCAGGAGGTCAGGAAGGGCGATCTCCTGGTGCAGATCGACCCGCGGCCGTATCAGGCGGCGCTCGGCGTGGCGATCGCGACGCGCGACAAGGACAAGGCGCAGCTCGCCAATGCGCACCTCGACATGGACCGCTACGCGGCGCTCGCGCCCGAGGACCTCGCGAGCAAGCAGACGGTCGATACGCAGCGAGCGCTCATCGCGCAGCTCACCGCGCAGGTCAAGGCCGACGAGGCCGCGATCGACAACGCCCGCACACAGCTCGACTACACCACCATCACCTCGCCCATCGACGGCCGCACCGGCATCCGCCTGATCGATCCGGGCAACATCGTGCACGGCACCGACACCACCGGCATGGTCGTCGTGACGCAGCTCGAGCCCATCGCAATCATCGCCACTCTGCCCGAGGAGCAGTTCAGCGACTTGAACGAAGCGCTGCAGCGCGGCCCGGTGACCGCGGCCGCCCTCTCGCGCGACGACCAGGAGCTGCTCGATGCCGGCACGGTCGAGCTCATCGACAACCAGATCGATCAGACCACCGGCACGATCCGCGTCAAGGCCATCCTGCCCAACAAGGAGCGCAAGCTCTGGCCCGGAGAGTTCGTCAACCTGCGGCTCCTGACCCAGACCCGACACCACGTGCTCACCATTCCGGCGAGCGCGCTCGAGCGCGGGCCGGAGGGCACGTTCACCTATGTCGTGCAACCGGACTCCACCGTCGCGATGGCGCCGCTCACCACGCTCGGGCAGGTCGGTGACATGGTGGTGGTGGCCAAGGGACTCACCGACGGCCAGCAGGTCGTATTCAGCAACCAGTACCGCCTGCAACCCGGCACCCTGATCCACGCCAACACGCCGGCACCTGCCACCGCCTCGGCCGGCGCGCGCCTGCCTGCGGACGCGCATCTGCTGCCGGCTGGAACCGCGCGGACCGCTCCGTGAACATCTCCAAGCCCTTCATCGAGCGCCCGGTTGCCACGACGCTGTTGATGGCGGGCCTCGCGCTCATCGGCATCGCCGCCTTTCCTTTCCTGCCGGTGGCGCCGCT
>JASHTN010000335.1 GCA_030040525.1 Gammaproteobacteria bacterium
CGTCCTCAGGCTACCGGATGCGCTGAGTGTATACGGGGTGTCAAAAAACCCCTTGGTAGACCGTGCGACTCAGCAGGGGAGCGCCGCTCGTGCACGCTAACAAGGACAAGATTCCCGAGGGCTTCAGGGCCGTTAAGCGCTGGCGGGTCGGCCTCAAGGTCTGGGCGCTATCCCTGGACCACTTCGCATAATGTATATTATGGTAAATCTCACATGGAGCTGCCGGGCGCCTGTACTCCCCACACCTGACCATAGGCTCCCCCTACTTCGAGTCAGGCAGTTCGTCGAACCTCGGAGAGGAATCCGCGATCTCGTACCAGGGCGCCTTCGAGCCGACATACGCGTGGAACTTGATCGTCAGAGCGGGCGCTCGATCGAGTGTTCCGCTGGCCAGGTGCATGAAGGCCGGACGCCGCGTAGTCAGGTTGCCGAGCGTCGTACCGCAGGTTCGGCAGAACATGCGCCGCCCATGGTCGCTCGAGCTGAACTCGGCGATCTCATCCTCGCCGGCCGTCCAGTGAAAGTGATCTTTGGTCACGAGCGTCCAGGTGGCAAAGGCGCTCCCGGTCGCCTTACGGCATGCCGAGCAGTGGCAGGCGACGGTCACCTTGGGCTCGATATCGAACTCGTAGCGCACACGACCGCAGAGACAGCTTCCCGCGTATGAGGACATGAGGGGTCTCCGGGTCCGTCAGGGCTACCGGGAGATGCTCGCCGATTTCTCGGACGCTGACGACCCGCCCGAGGCCCGGGCGCCCGGCCGCACCCCCATCGAGGCGGGGTTCTCACCCCGGGCGGCGTCCCGAACCGCGAACGCGGTCACATTGAGCCCGCGCCCGCGACCCTGGCAGGCGTGCACATGCGACATAGTTCGCTGTGTGCCGCAGGGCGCCGTGTTGGAATTCGCCCCGGTTGTCAAGCGGTTGCAGCCGGACGCGGCTGCCCGAGGAAAGGCCGTCTCAATGACTTGCGTGTCACACCTGGGGTTCATTGGGCCGGCCCACCGAGGGCCCCGATGAAGTCGCGCCCCGAAGCCCCCGAGGGTGAGAACACGGCAGCGACGGGGCTGTTCCGCATCCCGGCCGGCGATCCGCGCCCGCCGGTCGAGACCCTGTTTCGCAACACCATCGAGAAGGCGCCGATCGGAATCGCCTTTACGAACCGCGACGGCGGCTTCCGCCATGCCAATCTCGCGTTCTGCGCCATGCTCGGCTTCAGTGTCGATGAGCTCAAGAAGGAATCCGTAGCGGGGCTCACGCACGGCGCCGATCTCGAAGCCACCACTGCAGGTCTCGGGCGGCTGTGGGGCGGCGACATCACGCATCTCGACTTCGAGAAGCGCTACATACGCAAGGACGGCGGCGCGCTCTGGGTGCACGTCACCACCTCGCTGGTCTATGGCGGCGGCGAGGAGCCGGAGTGCGCGGTCGAGTTTCTGCGCGACGTCTCCAAGCGCAAGGAGATGGCGGCGGCGCTCCTGCAGAACCAGACGCTGCTCGCCACCGTGTTCGGTGAGCTGCCGCTCGCACTGCTCGCCTGCGACGTCAGAGGTCAGATCACGCATTACAACCGCGCCGCGGCCGAGCTGCTCGGCATCTCGGCCGATGACAGCGTCTGCAAGCTGCCGCGCAACCCCTACCCTCTTTCCTCCCAGGTATTCCGGCCGGACGGCAAGACGCCGGTGCCGCGCGAGGAGCGACCGCTGGCGCGCACGCTCCGCGGCGACAAGGTGAGCAACGCCGAATTCATCATCGTCCGTCCCGACGGCGCCTCGCGTGTCGTGCGCTCGAGCGGGCAACGCCTCACCGGCAGCGCCGGTCAGCCGCTGGGCGCGCTCGCCGTTATTGAGGACATCACGCAGCGTCGCGAGGCCGAGGAGGAGCTCGAGCGCGTGCACAAGCAGCTGCTGGTCGCCTCGCGACACGCCGGCATGGCCGACGTCGCCACCAATGTGCTGCACAACGTGGGCAATGTGCTGAACAGCGTGAACGTGTCGGCGAACCTCGTGTCAGACCGCATCAGGAAATCGAAGTGCACCGGCCTCGGTCGCGCGGCGGGGCTGCTCACCGAGCACGCCGGCGATCTGGCGGGTTTCCTCAGCGGGCCGCAGGGCCGGCACTTGCCGGCCTACCTGCAGCAGCTCGCCGCGGAGCTCGTGGCCGAGCGCGACGCGGCCGTGGCCGAGCTGTCGGAGCTGCGCAACAACGTCGAGCACATCAAGCAGATCGTTGCGATGCAGCAGAGCTACGCCAAGCGCGGCGGCATCACCGATACCGTGGACGTGCGCGTGCTGGCGGAAGACAGCCTGCGCATGAACGAAGGCGCCTTCAGCCGCCACGGCGTGACGATCGAACGCGACTTTGCCGAGGTGCCGCTCATAGAGGTCGACAAGCACAAGGTGCTGCAGATCCTGGTGAACGTGATCCGCAACGCCAAGTACGCCTGCTCGGAGGCCCAGGGCAGCGACAAGCGCGTGACCATGCGCATCCGCGCGACGCACTCCGAGTTGATCATCGCCGTCATCGATACCGGCATCGGCATCCCGAAGGAGAACCTCGAGCGCATCTTCAATCACGGCTTCACTACCCGCTCCGAAGGCCATGGCTTCGGCCTGCACAGCAGCGCGCTCGCGGCCAAGGAGCTCGGCGGCGCGTTGCGCGCCGAGAGCGCCGGCGCGGGCAAGGGCGCAACCTTCACGCTGACGCTGCCGCTCAACCGGCGGGAGTCGCCTGATGGCAAATGATGCCGACCCGGTCACGCATCGGGTCCTGGTCATCGATGACAACGCGGCGATCCACGAGGATTTCCGCAAGATCCTCGTCGCGGCCAGCAGCACCTCCGAGGTGTCGGCTGCCGAGGCGGCGCTGTTCGGCGCGCAGCAGCCGGCGGTCGATCGCCCGACGTTCGAGATGGACTCGGCCATGCAGGGCCGCGACGGGGTGGAGTGCGCGCGCCAGGCGGTCACCGAGGGGCGCCCCTACTCCGTCGCCTTCGTCGACATGCGCATGCCGCCGGGGTGGGACGGCCTCGAGACCATCGAGCATCTCTGGGAGATCGACCCGGAGATTCAGGTGGTGGTCTGCTCGGCCTACTCCGACTACGACTGGCTCGAGCTCCTGACGCGGCTCGGGCATTCCGACAAGCTGCTGGTCGTCAAGAAACCCTTCGAGCCGATCGAGATCCTCCAGGGTGCGAGCGCGCTCAGCCGCAAGTGGCAGAACGCGCGTGCGCTCAAGCGCCACGTCGAGAGCCTGGAGCTCGTGGTGAACGACCGCACCAAGGGGCTCGAAGCGGCGAACCGCCAGCTGCGCCACCTCGCCTCGCATGACGCCCTCACGGGGCTCCCGAACCGCATGCTGCTCGAGGACCGCATCGCGCAGGCAATCGCCCAGGCGGACCGCCAGTCGCAGGAGTTTGCGGTCCTGGTCATCGACCTCGACCGCTTCAAGCTCATCAACGATTCGATGGGACACCGCGCCGGCGACGATCTGCTGCGCGAGGTCGCCCAACGCCTCAAGAACGCCGTGCGCACGATCGACACCACCGCGCGGCTCGGGGGCGATGAGTTCGTGATCCTGCTGAACGCGCCCGTCTCGCGGACCGAGGCGCTCGCGGTCGCCCGGCGCGCGATCCAGGTCATGCAGCCGGCGATCCGGCTGCTCGGCATCGACGTGCACGTCTCGCCCAGCATCGGCATTGCGTTCTACCCGAAGGATGGCGCGACCGTCGACACGCTGCTGGCCCGCGCGGACGCCGCCATGTACACCGCCAAGGAACGTGGCCGCAACAACGTGCAGTGCTACGCCACGGGCATGAACACCGTGACGCAGGAGCGCGTCAAGCTCGAGAGCGCACTGCACGAGGCGCTGCGCACCGGGCAATTCGAGCTACATTACCAGCCGAAGGTCGACACCTCGACCGGCCGCATCAACAGCGCCGAGGCGCTGATTCGCTGGCGCCATCCGCAGCGCGGCCTGCTCCCGCCGAGCGAATTCATCCCGATCGCCGAAGAGTGCGGGCTGCTCGACTCGATCGGCGAATGGGTGCTGCTCGAGGCCTGCCGGCAGGCCAAGGCCTGGCAGGCGGCGGGGCTGCGCCCGCTGCGCGTCGCGGTGAACCTCGCCCCTTCCCAGTTCCGCCTCGTCAACCTCGTCGATCAGATCCGCCGGGCGCTCGAATCGGTGACGCTCGATCCGCAGCTTCTCGAGGTCGAGCTGACCGAGAGCGCGGTGATGAGCGATGCCGAGGAGTCGATCCTGATCCTCGAGGCGATCAGCTCCATGGGGGTGCTGGTGTCGGTCGATGACTTCGGCACCGGTTACTCGAGCATGAGCTACCTGCGGCGCTTTCCGATCGACAAGCTGAAGATCGACCGCTGCTTCATCGAGGAAATGACCCGCCGACCGGAGGATGCCTCGATTGTCCGCGCGATCATCTCGCTGGCGCACAGCCTGCACCTGAAAGTGATCGCCGAAGGGGTCGAGACGCCCGAGCAGCTCGCGCTCCTTGCCGAGCTCGGCTGCGACCAGTACCAGGGCTTCTACTTCAGCCCGGCACTGAGTGCGAACCGATTCGTCGAGCTCATCAAGGAAATGAGCGCTGCCGAGGAGCCGCTCACCGATGACGAAGCGGCGCGCACCCACAGCAAGCTCTCGGGACTGAAGCGCGCCGGCAGCTGACTGCGCCCCGGTGCCCGATCCACTCGCGCCCGCGGCGCCGGCAGGCAACATAATGCGGCACGTGCGCCGCGTCTCCGCACGGTGTGCCAGGCGGGCAGCAATGCCGCTGCCGTTCATTCTGCTTTCAGAGCCCCTTAATCTCGCGAGCGTAGCGTTCGGTCGTGAGGTGATGCCATGCATGGAATCAGCAAGGAGAGCGAGTGGCGCACGACGCCCATCGGGATCGAGAGAGTACCGGCATTCAGGCCGCGCTCGTTGCAGACCCTCGGTGTTTCGGGTGTTGATCCTCCCCTGATCCCCGAGACTCACGACGGGCGCGGCGGGCGCGCCCTGAATACCGGCATCGACGAGCTGGGCGCGGCCGAATGGGTTCACCGCTATGACGCCGCGTGGCTCGGCAAGGACTGGGCACGTCTCGAGGCGAGCCTTTCCGACGACGTCGAATTTGTCTCGCGTGACTTCGCGAACGCGCTGCTGGGACGCGCGGCGGTGGTGGACAGCATCCGTGCATTCATGCAGCGCGTGCAGGTGCACGAGTACAACGCGACCGACCTGGCGAGCCACCGCTCGGGGCTGGTCACGGTGGTGACCTACCGCTGGCAGATGCAGTGGACTGTCGGCGCAGCGCACCGATCGAGCTCGGGTCGCGACGTGCTCGTGCTGCGCAAGGATGACGGCGACTGGCGACTCGTCTGGCGGGTCCAGCTCGCTCCGTAGAATCCGTCGCGACGAACGCCGCCGCCAGCCGGTCGGCGTTGCTACGGTGCAACATCCGCCCCCTGAGCCCGTCGCCATCCGCGCCTGGGGCCCTCCGTTCCGCCGCTTTGCTAATGACGCTTCCTAACCCTGTGTGTGATATGAAATACTCCGCAGCCTGCAGAGAGTGGCTCAGCTCGTAGCGTAATAACGACAAGTCAGGCGCCTACCGCTCAACAGGGAGGGTCTGTTCAGTGGCCGCGACCAATCTGCCTGCCTACGAGTCGGGCATCGACTCCGTCCACCGGCGCGTCATTCTCGCGTCCAGCCTCGGAACTGTCTTCGAGTGGTACGACTTCTACCTCTACGGCTCGCTCGCCGCGGTGATGTCCAGGCAGTTCTTTTCCGGGGTGAACGAGACCACCGGATTCATCTTCGCGCTGCTCGCCTTCGCCGCCGGGTTTGCCGTGCGCCCGTTCGGCGCGCTGGTGTTCGGCCGGCTCGGTGATCTGGTAGGCCGCAAGTACACCTTCCTGATCACCATCGTGATCATGGGCCTCTCGACCGCCCTCATCGGCGTACTGCCGAGCTATGCCCAGGTGGGCGTGACCGCGCCGGTCATTCTGGTCGCGCTGCGGCTGCTGCAGGGCCTCGCGCTCGGCGGCGAGTACGGCGGGGCAGCCACCTACGTCGCTGAGCACGCGCCGCACGGCAGGCGCGGGCTTTACACCAGCTGGATCCAGACGACCGCCACCATCGGATTGTTCCTGAGTCTCCTGGTCATCCTCTTCACGCGCTCGTTCCTCGGCGACAGCTTCGACACGTGGGGCTGGCGCATTCCGTTCCTCGCCTCGGTCGTGCTGCTGGCGATCTCGGTGTATATCCGCCTGCAGCTCGCCGAATCACCCGTGTTCCTCGAGATGAAGCAGGCGGGGACGCGCTCGAAGGCACCGCTTACCGAGTCGTTCGCCCGCTGGGGAAATCTGCGCATCGTGCTGCTCGCGCTCTTTGGCGCAACCGCGGGGGAGGCGGTCGTGTGGTACGCGGGGCAGTTCTACGCCCTGTTCTTTCTCACCCAGGTGCTGAAGGTCGCGGCGCAGCCGGCCAACCTGCTGATCGCCGCCGCATTGCTGATCGGGACACCCTTCTTCATCGTGTTCGGCTGGCTCTCCGACCGCATCGGTCGCAAGTGGATCGTGCTGGCCGGTTGCCTGCTCGCCGCCCTCACCTACGTGCCGATCTTCAAGGGCATCACCCACTACGCCAACCCGGCCATCGAGCGTGCGGCCGCGACCGCACCGGTTACGGTGGTTGCCGACCCGGCCGGCTGCAGCTTCCAGTTCGACCCGGTCGGCAAGTCGCGCTTCGTCAGCTCCTGCGACGTCGCCAAGACCGCGCTCGCCAAGGCTGGTGTGCCCTACTCCAACGAGGCGGTGCCCCGGGGGAGCCTCGCCCGCGTGCGCATCGGCGCCGGCGAGATCCAATCCGTCGAGGGCGGCAGCCTGTCGGCGGGCGCGTTCAAGGCGGCGAGCGGCGAGTTCAACAAGGCGCTGGCCGCGAGGCTGAAGCAGGCGGGCTACCCGGGCAAGGCCGATCCCGCGCAGAGCAACTACCCCATGCTGCTCGTGCTGCTCGTGATCCTCGTGCTGTACGTGACCATGGTTTACG
This sequence comes from Gammaproteobacteria bacterium, assembly GCA_030040525.1. Lineage (GTDB taxonomy): Bacteria > Pseudomonadota > Gammaproteobacteria > Steroidobacterales > Steroidobacteraceae > 13-2-20CM-66-19. The sequence goes on from JASHTN010000335.1 coordinate 7,044, forward strand.
GCCCGATCGCCGCCTGGCTCGTAGAGCTCTTTCCGGCGAGGATCCGCTATACCTCCCTATCGCTGCCCTATCACATCGGCAACGGCTGGTTCGGTGGCTTCCTGCCCACCGTTTCGTTCGCGCTCGTTGCCCTCACCGGGGACATCTACTACGGACTGTGGTACCCGATCATCGTCGCGGTCATCACGGTCGTCGTCGGAGCGCTGTTTCTGCCGGAGACCAAGGATCGAGCCATCCGGTGACAACGCGCCTTCATGTGTCGAGTTCATTTTCCAGCGGATCTACGGAGGATCAACAGTGAGTAACGCCAACGCCTGCGATATGACCGCAAGCGGCCGCCGCCGCGGCCTTGCGCCTCTGTGCAGTACCTGTGTGTTGGTCACGATGTTGGGAGGGGCGGGTCTGGCCCAGGGGCAGACGGCCTCCAGCGACAGCAGCCTCACCTGGCACGGCATTACGCTCTACGGCATCGTCGACCTCGGGCTGCAGTTCGACACCCACAGCGCCCCGTTCAGCGATTACTTTCCCCCGGGGTCGAACTCCCTGGTGCAGAAAAACGACTACGCCTCGGCGACCGGC
>JASHTN010000336.1 GCA_030040525.1 Gammaproteobacteria bacterium
AGGATCTCTCGGGTGACAGCGTGTTCTTCAAGGACGCGGGCGGGCAGATCTTCCACAGCTACTCGACATTCGGCAGGGGCGGGGAGGAGTTCCTCGGGATCTACCGCTTCCTCGACGCCACGCCGAAGGGCCGTGAAGAGCACGGACCGAGCTACGCGCTCCCCGACTGGGCGCGGCCGCACGACATGTACGGTCGCGGCGGCAGCGTCGAGCCCAGCGGCCGATTCCATCCCCCGGGCTGCGGCTGCAGCGCGCACGCTGGCAGCTGAGCTCGGCGTGAGGCTCGAGAGCCCCGTACTTGCCGGCGGCCACGTGCGTCTCGAGCCGCTCGAGCGCCGGCACGTCGAGGGGCTGATCACGGCGGCCGGTCACGACCGCGCGTTCTACGCCTGGAGCGCGGTGCCGCAGGGGCGCTTCGAGGTGACGCAGTACGTGGACGCCGCGCTTGCCGACCGCGAGGCCGGCACGGCCGTGCCCTTTGCGATCCGGCGCCTGTCCGACGCGCAGATCATCGGCTCGACACGCTTCTTTCTCATCGAGCGCTGGCCGTGGCCGGAGGATCACCCGAACGCGAAGCGCTCCGGGCCCGACACCTGCGAGATCGGCTATACCTGGCTCACCGCCGCCGCGATCCGCAGCGCGGCGAATACCGAGGCGAAGCTCCTCATGCTGACCCATGCGTTCGAGGGATGGCAGGTGCACTCCGTGAGCTTCCACACCGACGCGCGCAACGAGCGCTCGCGCAATGCCCTGAAGCGCATCGGCGCGCAGTTCGAAGGGATACTGCGCGCCCACCGGCTCGCGACCGACCTCGCGCCGCGCGATTCGGCGCGCTACTCGATCGTCGCCAGGGAGTGGCCGGCGGTGAAGCGCGAGCTGCGCAGACGCCTCGAGCGCTGAAGCGGCAGGGCGCCCGCAACACAGGCCTGCTAGAGTGCGCCGGCCAGCCGAAGGAGGCTCCTCATGACACGTACCCTGTTGTTCGCCGGCGCGCTCAGTGCGCTGCTGGTCGGTGTTGTGCCGGCCGCGCAGCCGCCCATACCGAGATACATCGACAAGGCGGTCGCCGATCCGAAGCGGCCCGAGACCGATCGCAGCCGCGATGCCGATCGCAAGCCCGCCGAGTGCCTGGCGTTCGCGGGGGTCAAGCCTGGCGAGCAGGTCGTGGAGCTCCTTCCGGGCGCGGGGTACTTCACCCGCCTGTTCAGCGACATCGTGGGCTCGAAGGGCAAGGTCTATGCCGTCGCGCCGCCGCGCCGGGCGGACGCGCCGCCGGACCGGCCCGACCCCGCAGCGGCTGTGCAGGCGATCGCCGGCGATCCGCACTACAGCAACGTGGTGGTGATGGTCGGAAAGATGTCGGATCTCGACCTGCCGAAGGGCGTCGACCTGGTGTGGACCTCGCAGAACTACCATGACCTGCACAATATTTCCGACCTCAACGTGGTCGACCTCGACAAGTCCGTGTTCGCAGCGCTCAAGCCCGGCGGCATCTACCTCGTGCTCGACCACTCGGCCGAGCAGGGGTCGGGCTTCCGCGATACCCACACCCTGCATCGCATCGACGAGGAAGCGGTGAAGAAGGAGGTGATGCAGGCGGGCTTCGAGCTCCTCGGCGAGAGCGCGGCGCTGCGCAACCCGAACGACCCGCGCACCGCGAAGGTGTTCGATGCGTCGATCCGCGGCAAGACCGATCAGTTCATTCTCAAGTTCCGCAAGCCGAAATAGCTCGCGCTCCGCGGGCCGTGGCTCGGGCTCCGCGGAGCGCGAGCTCAGGCTCCGGCGGCTGATCCCGAGGCGAGCAAGCGGACGCTGCGGGGATCGGGCTCGCCGGCGAAGTAGCGGCCGAGGGCTGCCGCGAACACCCGGTCCTCCGGGCGCGAGCCGTCCGCGGCGCGTGCGAACAGCGTCATCGACGAGCGGAACTTGAGGTCATCGGGGTCGGCGAAGATCTCGGCAAGCGTCCGGCCTTCGACCGCCAGCACGAGCCGCGTGCACTCGCGCAGCCGCGCGCCGAGCACCGGATGCGCGAGATAGGCGCGCGCCTCGGCGAGCGAGCCGATCGCGTAGTGACGCGCCGTAGCGCTCGAGCCGAGCCCGGCGAGCTGCGGGAAGATGAACCACATCCAGTGGCTCTCCTTGCGGCCGGCCGTAAGCTCGGCGTGCACCTGGCGATAGACGCGCGCCTGCGCCTCGAGGAAGCGCCCGAGATCGTGGGGGTCGTTCATGCCCGGCGTCTAATCGGGGGGGTTGTGCGCGCGCAGGAACGCGACCGAGGTCTCGAGCATCTGCAGCCGCGTCTCGCTGCGCGACAGCCAGTGATCTTCGGCCTTGAGCGGCACGAGCTCGACGTCCTTGTGCGCACTGCGCAGCGCGTCGTACATCGCCTGGCTCTGTTCGAACGGCACGATCGTGTCGTCCTTGCCATGGATCAGCAGCACCGGCACGGCGATCGCATCCGGGTGCCGGAGCGGGGAAATCGCAGCCGCCGACGCGTCATCCGGGCCGCTGGCGCCGATGAAGCGCTCCCAATAGCGTTGCGCCGCAGTATCCCGCCCGTAATGCTGGCGGTTTACCGAGTGGAGCCACTCGTGCAGATCGGAGATTCCCGCCACTGAGACGGCGCAGCGGTAGACGCCGGGATCGAGCGCCACTCCGGCGAGTGCCGCGTAGCCGCCGTAGCTGGCGCCGACGATGCAGACACGCGCCGGATCGATCACTCCCTCGTGGGCGAGATAGCGCACACCGTCGGACAGGTCGGTCTGCATCCTGCGGCCCCACTCGCCGAAGCCCCGCGCGAGGAACTCGCGGTCGAGCCCGGAGCCGCGGTAGTTGGGCCGCAGCACGGCGTAGCCCTGGTCGGCGAGCGCCTGCGACCACCAGTCGAAGTCCGCCGTGTCGCGGCCTGCCGGGTTGCCGTGCGGGAGCACGATGAGCGGCAGCCTCGAGGCGGGCTTGCCGCGCGGCAAAGTGAGGTAGGCCGGGATCTGCAGGCCGTCCGCAGCGGCGTAGGCAATGCGGCGCACCTCGAAGGGCTTGCCGATGCCCTCGTACACGTCGCCCAGCGGCTCGGCACGGTGCGTAGTGAGATCGACCAGCTCGAAGCAGTAACCGTCGCGCTCGCCCTCGACACGCACGATCATCCTCTTGAAGCCCGCGGCGACTGACTCGAGCAGCACGTGCTCGTTGGGGAAAGCCCGCACGGCAGCCTGCCACGACTGCTGCGCGGACGGATCGAAGAACACATACTCTTCGCTGTCGCCGACGTGCACGCCACCCATCATGCGGAACGTCAGCGGATCCTCGATCGGCCGATCGAGCGTCTGCTTCGCGGCCATCGGGGCGCCGATCGAGCCATCCTTGAGCGACAGCAGCCGCCACACGGCATCGCCGTCCTCGATGCGCTGCAGGAGCAGCGTGTCAGCGGCCGGGCCCGGGCCGAGGATGCGGGGAAAGTCGATCGCGTCGTCGCCCGCGGCGGCTTCCTGCAGGCGGCCGTCGCGGTTGATGAGAATGCTCCAGTTGTGGCTCGTCTGATCGTAGAGCTCCTCTGCCGCCACTTCTCCCATGCCGTCGATGGTCCAGGAGTCGATGAAGCCGCGCCTGCCGGGGCGCACGATGCGCGAGCTGTCCGACTCGAGGTCCACGCGCACGAGCACCGGCAGCACTTCGCGCCCGCGGCCATGGCTTATGGAACGCCCCATGACCTGCAGGCCTCCGACGAACAGCACCGTGCGATCCTGGATGCGCCTGACGGTGGCATTGCCCGTGATCATGGTCATCAGGCTGATGTCGCTGCCGGCCAGGTTCGGCTGGGGGACCAGGTAGTTCCTGCCGCTCTTCAGGTCGAAGATCTGCAGCTGGCGCCACTCGCGCTCGTTCCAGAACGCAGCCGGTATCGCCGTGGCGGAGGTATAGATCATCAGGCGATCGTTGTCCGCCCAGCGGATGCCGCGCAGCTTCTGATCGCCGGCGCGCAGCTCGCCGAGCCGCTTGCCACTGGCCAGCTCCTGCACTACGACGGTACGCGCGTTCTCGTCGGTCCTGATGAAGGCGACGCGCGAGCCGTCGGGCGACAGCACGACGTTCTCGTAATGCGGCAGGCGCCCGTAGACCTCGAGCGGCACCGCCGCCCGAATGCTCGGGGCAGTGGCAAGCGCGGCGAGCGCGCAGCAAGCGATCAGGCCCAGGGTCGCCCTTGGGGTATCGAGCGCAGCCATGGTCTCACCCTCCGGTCGCGGCGCGATTCTACCAGCGGGCGCGGGCATAGCACGGCAGGCGCAGTGCGGTACGATCGCTCATGATGCCAGGGGGCACACCATGATCGATCGGGCCAGTTCCGCTGCGCCGCTCGCGGTTGCGGCTCTGCTGGCCGGCGTTGCGGGAGCGCCGGCCGGGGCGGCCGCGAGCGCCGTGGCTGCCGCTGCGGCTGTGCCGATGACCCCCGCGCAGGCGCTCGATTACCGCCGCATCGGCGATCTGCGCCTCTCTCCAGACGGCTCGCGGCTCGCCTTCGTGGTGCTCAGCTACCCGCAGGATTATTCGCCGCACGTATGGCTGATCGAGCTCGCCACGCGGGCCGCGCGCGAGCTCACGCCGGCCGGCAAGTCCGAACGCTCGCCCGAATGGGCGCCGGATGGCCGGGAGCTGGCGGTGCTCTCGAACCGCGGCGGCGGCAAGGCGCAGGTGCTGCTGCTTTCGCCCGATGGCGCGGCCCCCGTGCAGCTGACGAGCCGCAGGTACGGGGTGACGGCATTCCGCTGGTCGTCCGACGGGCACAGCATCGCGTATCTCGCCAGGGACGACGCAGCACCGGACGAGGATCACGGGGCGCAGATCGCAGACGACGCGCGGCAGCTGCCGCGTCTCTGGATGGCCGATGTCGCCTCACGCAGCTCGCGTCCGTTGGGGGGCGCCGCGGAGGTGCGCTACCGGGTCGACGAGTTCGAGTGGCAGGACGGCACTCACCTTCTGGCGGTGGCCACTGCGACTCCGCGCGTCGAGGAATTCGATAGCGCCGTGTACCAGGTCGCCACGGGCGACGGCCGCTTCACGGCCGTCAGCCATCCGCCGCAACCTTTCAACGGCCTCGCGGTCTCGGCGGACGGTGCGCACTACGCCGTCCGCTCGACCCGCGCGCACGGGCCGCTCGAGCGGGACGTGTTCATCGGGACGATCGGCCGTGACGATCTGCACGCGGCTGCGGGACTCCCCGATCTGGCGGTCGGCTATCTGAGATGGCCTCAGCCCGAGCGGCTGTGGCTCAGCCTCGTCGACGGCTTCTATCGTCGCCTCTACCGCTATGCCCCGGGAACCAGGGCGGCCGAAATCCGCGTGCCTCTCTCGGTCCTCGGCACATTCGACGTCGCGCGTGACGGCCGCATCGCCTTCGTCGGCGGGGACTTCGGGCACCTCGACGAGATCTACCTGCGCGAGGCGGATGGGCGCCTGCGTCAGCTCTCGCACCTGCAGTCCCCGGCGAGCGGCATTCACCTCGCCCCGACCTCGATCTTCCGCACCGCGAGCTTCGACGGCACGCCGATCGAAGCCGCGTTGATGCAGCCGGAGACGATGGCTCCGGGAGGGAAGTGGCCGCTCGTGCTGCTGGTCCACGGCGGGCCCGCATCGAGCTTCGCCGCCGGCTACGGCTGGGAGAGCGCGTGGGCGCAGCTGCTGACATCGCACGGGTATGAGGTGCTGCTCGTCAACCCGCGCGGCTCGAACGGCTACAGCGAGGCGTTCCTCGCGGCGAACCGCGGCGACTGGGGCGGGGGCGATTACCGGGACCTGATGGCGGTGCTCGATGCAGTGATCGCGCGGGGGCGGACCGATCCCGAGCGCCCTCGGCATCGGCGGCTGGTCCTATGGCGGGGAGATGTCGGAGTGGGCGATCACGCAGACCCGGCGCTTCAAGGCCGCGGTTGCCGGGGCCGGAGTGTTCGATCAGGCCGCGGAGTTCGAGACGGAGCGCGACCCTGCGGGCGACGAGTGGTATTTCGGCACCCCCTGGGAGCAGCCCGAGGTGTTCGCACGCAATTCACCCTCGACCTACATCCGCAACGCGCACACGCCGACCCTGATCCTCGACGGGGAGGACGATCGCAGCAACCCGGTGGGACAGTCGCAGGGGCTGTATCGCGCGCTGAAGCACTTCGGCGTCGACACCGAGCTCGTTCTCTACCCCGGCGAGGGGCACTCGCCGCGCAGCTGGTCGAGCAACCTCGACATGTTCACGAGGATCCTCGAGTGGTACGACCGCCACCTCAATGCGGCGCCGCCGGACCCACGCCCTGCTTGCGGAACACCAGCACGAAGCGGTCGGTCCTGCCGAGCATCGGGCCCCGGTAGCTGATCTGGTCACGCGCATCGTCCGGCCGGCGCAGCACCTGGCTGCTCGCCACCACGACGAAACCGCGTTTCTCAAAATCGCGCCGCGCGTACGCCTCCTCGATGCGGTGCAGGGCGGTGGTGTCGGCGGTGCCCGAGCCGATCCTCGCGGAGTGATCCTCGAGCACGAGCACGCCGCCGGGTTTCAGCACGCGCGCGATTTCGCTGAGCGCTTTCTGCGGGTCGATGTTCGGCCACAGCTCGTGCACGTACAGGTCGTGATAGACCTTGATGAGCAGCGCCGCATCGAGCGAGTTGTCAGGGAGGTCCAGATGCTCGATCTCCATGCTCAGGTGCCTGACGTTCGGCAGGCGGTTACCGGCGAGGCGCTTCGGCCAGCCCGGGCTCCAGTGGTCGTAGGCGGCGTTGTTGATCATCAGCACCTGCCCCTTTCGACCCACGATGTAGCTCAGCAGCTCGCTGTAGTAGCCGTTCGCGGCCAGGAAATCCGCGACCCGCATGCCGGGCCTGATGCCGGCCAGGCGCAGGATCTCCGCCGGGTGATCGATCGGGTCGCGCGCGAGATCCGCGGCCGGACGGCCGGCGTGTGCCACGGCGTCGTCGTAGATATCGGCGCGCGCCGTCAGCGAGGTGAGCGCGATGAGGGCAAGGAGGGCGAGGGCGAGGGCCGGCGGGCGAGCGCGGCAGCGGCGCGCGGGGACGGGCATGGGCGACTCCTGCAGCGAAAACCTGGATCGCCGCATGCGAAAAATGCATAGCGGCGCTCTGCGCCGCATGCTACATCCGCGCTCGAGGCCGAGTCGGTCGGGGCGCTTCGGTTTCCGACGAAGCGAGTGATTGGCGAGCCATAACGCCGGCGACTCGAGCCCTGCGGGGGGAAAGCACCTGGTCAGAAGCTGTTTCGCGACTCGTGCGCGCGGCCACCTTGCCGTCTGCAGTCTCATAAGCTGCGCTCTTGCGGCAGGCGCTGCAGCGCCTGCCGGCACGCCGGCCGCCGCGGCGCCGCTCACGATCGTCGATGCGGACGCGCACTACCCGGAAGGACCGCTGTGGCGCGACGGCAGGCTCTTTTACGTCGAGTACGCCCGCAGCAACATCAAGACCTGGGACGGCCGGCAGGTCACGGTCTACTGGCACAAGGACGGCTGCGGCGCCAACGCGCTCATTGCCTTCAACGGTCATCTGCTGGTCGCCTGCTACGACGCCAACTCGGTGGTCGAGCTCGCTGCGGGGCCCAAGCTGGTGCGCGAGATCCGCGCCGATTCGAACGGCAAGCCGTTCGTCGGACCGAACGACTTCACGCCCGACGGGCACGGCGGCATCTACTTCTCCGCCTCCGGCGTCTACGACATCAAGGCGCCGATCACCGGCACCGTGCTGCACCTGTCGGCCGACGGCCGCAGCATCACCGAGGTCGCCAACACCATCCATTACTCCAACGGCCTGACGCTCGCGAAGGACGGGCAGCACCTGCTGGTCGCGGAGATGCTCGCCGGCCGCGTGCTCTCGTTTGCGATCGGCAAGGACGGCATGCTCGGGCTGCGAACGGTCTGGGCGCGGTTGCAGGATCTCGCGCCGCCGACGCCGAACGAGGATGCCTACAACGGTCCGGACGGCCTCAAGCTCGGACCCGACGGCAACTATTACATCGCGCAGAACGGCTCCGGCCGCGTGCTCGTGGTCGCCGAGGACAAGAAGCTCGTGCGCATGATCGAAGTGCCGACGCCGTACGTCACCAACATGGCCTTCGGCGCCAACGGCGCGGATACCGTGTTCGTCACCGGGGCTTTCGA
>JASHTN010000337.1 GCA_030040525.1 Gammaproteobacteria bacterium
CAGGTAGGTGGCGCGCACCTGGTCGCCCGCCATCACCGCGTCGTTCAGCTCCTCGTTGACGTTCGCGCCGTGGGCGAGCCAGCCGTTGAGCTGCGCAATGCTTACCGTGGGCGTCGCCGGTGCCGTCGCCGCCTCGAGCCTGGGTGCTGCATACGGCCCGTGTGAAGGCAAATCACCGCTGACGATGCAATCGGCGCATCTCACCAGCGGCACGCCGTACTCCTCGAGTATCGCGAGCAGCGCCTCGCGCTTCTCCTGCATCGCCTGGTCGAGGCGCTGCGCCAGCTCGTGATCGGAGCTGCGCACCGCGATCGCCATGTCGAATTCGAGCGGCGTCGCATCACTCATCAGATTTGCCGGCTGGATGGTGAGCGGCGCGTGCTTCATCACCTTGTAGTAGCCGGCCATCGGTCCCCACACCGCGCCGACGTCCAGCGTGCCGTCGATCACCTGCTGTACCTGATAGCTCGGCTGATCCGTGGGCACGAGGTCCGCGTCGTGGCTCAGGTAGTGGATCGAGACGTTGCGCGCCACGCCGTGCTCGAGCAGCGCTTCGCGCAGCGCCGAGGTCTCGTAGACCCCCACCTTGAGCTGCTTCAGCCGCGGGTCGTCGAGGCTCTTGAAGTGATAGCCGCGATCGCTGCGGTAGACCAGCACGAAGGTCGTGCGGTACAGCGGTTTGGTGGTGAGCACGTCCTCCGAGTCCGGCGGCATGTCGAGCATGACGTCGCAGTTGTTGGCGTAGAGCGTGTTACGGGTCAGCCCGCGCTCGACTCCCGGACGGTAATAGTAGGTAGCAGTGGTACCGAGTGCGCCGGCGAGCACCTCGGCCATCTTGTTCTCGAAGCCCTCGCTGCGATTGTTCGACAGCGGCAGGTTGCCGGGGTCGGCGCACACGCGCAGCTCGGCCTGGGCCATGCAGGGTGCCCCGAGCAGAGTGACCGCCCCGCTGACCAGCGCTACGGCCAGCGCCGGTCCGCCCCTCATCCACGTCGTCATTCTTCCGGCTCCTCGGTCCCTCAGGCGCCTGCGCCCGGACGAGGGACGCGCCCGGCGAGCCCGCCGGGCGCGTCCAATCCCGCCGCAATTATGGGCTCATTCTACGGCGAAGGTGTAGAGCGTCCCACCCTGCGGGATCAGGTTGAGTCCCGCCGCCTTCGTCATCGCGGTGGCGCCAATTGCGCCGAATTTGTCGCTAAGATCAAGGCCCGCAGTCACCGGCAGGCCGATCCAGCCGCCGATGCCGCTCCACACGGAGACGTACTGCTTGCCATTGACGGCGTAGGTGATCGGGTTGCCGATGATTCCCGACCCCAGCCGCCGCTGCCACAGCACCCGGCCCGTCTGGCGATCCACGGCGCGGAAGTCGCCGTTGAGGCTGCCGTAGAACGCCAGCCCCCCGTCGGTCACCAGGGCGCCGCCCCAGTTCGGATACGGATCCGGGATGTCCCAGACCGTCTCGCCGGTCAGCACGTTGAACTTCTTGAACCGGCCGGTGATGCCCGGCTTTTCCGGATACATATAGACGTTCGCAAACACGTACACGATGCCCTGCTGCGTGTGCGTGCGCTCCTGGGGCTCATCCTCCATGCACCAGTTGTTGGTCGGGCAATAGGCGATGCCGGGCTCGCTCGGGTCGATTGCGCACGGCTGCTGGTCCTTGCCGCCCATCGCCGACGGGCAGGCCTGCGTGTTGTCGTGCACCTTCAACGGCGAGTGCTCGAACACCTTCACCGGGCGGCCGGTCTTCATGTCGATCTTCTCGGCCCAGTTGGTGGTGACGTACTTGTGGGCGCGCAGCAGCGTGCCGTCGGTACGGTCGACCACGTAGGCGAAGCCGTTACGATCGAAGTGGATCAGCACCTTGTGCATCTTGCCGTCGACGTTGAGGTCCTCGAGCATGTTCTCGTTGATGCCGTCATAGTCCCACTGGTCGAACGGCGTCATCTGGTAGACCCATACGACCTCACCGGTATCGACCTTGCGGGCGAAGATCGACATCGACCACTTGTTGTCCCACTTGCCGTCGTTGCAGGCTTCCTGCGTCACGGGCTGCGCACCGCAGCGGTAGGACGGGCTCCACAGTCCCGGGTTGCCGCTCGAGGCGTAAACGATCTTCAGTTCCGGATCGTAGCTGTACCAGCCCCACATCGCGCCCCCGCCGCGCTTCCACTCGTCGCCCGGATAAGTGCTGATGCCGATGTCGTGACCGGCACGGCCGTACTCCGGATGCTTCTTGTTGGTATCTTTGGTCAGGCACACGTCCTTGTCGCTGCCGTTGTTGTAGCACTCCCACGCCTTGGAGCCGTCGGCGAGGTTGTAGGCGTCGAAGCGGCCGCGCGCACCGAACTCATCGCCGCTGATGCCGATCAGCACTTTGCCGTCGGCAACGATCGGCGCAGCGGTCAGCGTCTCGCCCTTGTCGGGCCAGGCATCCTTGACCACCCAGGCTTCCTTGCCCGAGGCTGCATCGAGCGCAATGACGTAGCCGTCGAGTGTCTCGAACACGAGCTTGCCGTCGGCAAACGACGGGCCGCGGTTGACCGTGTCGCAGCAGGCACGCGGCACGGCCGACTCATCGCGATTGGTCTTCTTGGTGTAGTTCCAGACCTCCTTCGGATGATCCGGATCCGACAG
>JASHTN010000027.1 GCA_030040525.1 Gammaproteobacteria bacterium
GTGGACGCCCTTCAGTATCGCTTCGGCTTGGCTGGCACTCATGCCGAGCTGCTCGACGGCGACCCTCGTGAGACTCGGAAATGGGTTCACCGGGGCGGCGGCGCTCATTTGCGCACTCCCGCTGCTCGCTCGCAGTCCTTGCACAGCCGCAAGCGGCCAAACCCGACGAGCCGAAACGCGACTGCCGGCTTGTCGACACCGCATCTGCGGCAGTGTCGTTTACCTTGCGCGCAGGTGCGCCGCTGCTTTAGGGTCTGCATGTTCGCGAGAGCTGTTGAGAAAATTGCCGCCCCGGCCGCTAGACACGGTTTCGGGGCGGTTCCTTTTGTGGGGATGGAAAATCACGCGGATTGCTCTGCAGCTCGAGGAGAGCGCGTGCGGATCACTACGCGCGGCCGGGCTGCCCGCTCCCGAATCCATTCCTCGACCTCGGCCTCGACCCACGCCACAGCGCGGCCTCCGAGCTTCACTGGGGCGGGGAAGTCGCCGTCACCGACGAGTTGGTAAACCCGTGTGGCCTTCAAGCCAACACGAGCGAGCACCTGGGGCAATCGAAGCAGCGTCGACATGTAACCTCGCATCCGCCGCGAACAAGCACGGCGGTTCGTGGGGTTACATCGTCGTGCACTTTCCGGAAGGGGTCACGGACGACAGGTCAAAAACTTAGGGTACCTGGCGTCCGTTACGTTGACGCTTTGTATATGCCTTGAGTGCCCGTTCTGGCGCGAGAGTCTCGTTGTTCCTGCCTCGGAGTTCGAGAGCCTCAAAGACGAGCTCTGTAACCTCAGAGAGGTGGCGCTCGCGATAGGGTGGGAGAGGCAATCGGTGTCCCTTGGGGAGCTTCTTAGCGAGCTCCGCGTGGTGTGCGACAAAGCCATCAAGGAGCGCCTCCCTGACACGAGCGATAGCCAGCGGATTCGCACGACGCCATCGCCGTTGAGCCCGCGGTAGCGCACGCAAGGCAGACTCAGCCTCCTTCAGTAACTGAGCGATGCGGGCCACAGCCTCAAAAGCGCTGGATGAAGATTGGATCGCAGCGAGCCCGAGGCGTGTGCGCACCTCGCTACTCGCGGACGACTCGCCGGAGGCCGCACGGTGAGCAAGGCGCAGGCCCCGGACCACATCGTTCAATTTGCCCCGCACGGTCATCATTGCGACTGGCTTGAGCAGTAGTGCTTGACAGCTCGGGAGCGCCTTCTCGAGTTCGTCAACTTGTTCGCATAGCAGAAGCTTAGCGAGCCGTTCTCGTTGGGACTCAGTAAAGCGAGGCAGCTCTCGAGCCACTCAGCTTGCCTTTCTGCGCAAGGCCACGACATTTACCGGCTTGTCGATAAAGTCTGCCCACCACTGCAGCATGGCCCTGCGCTCCTCGAGATACTCGGCGCGGTTGTAGCTGGCGCGAACGCGGTTACGCTCGATGTGCGAGAGCTGACGCTCGATGACTTCGGGTCGGAACGCACCCGACTCGTTGAGTACGGTGCTCGCCGTAGCGCGCAGAGCGTGCGGTGTCGTCGAGAGCTTCATGCGGTCAAAAGCGACGTTGAGCGTGCTCGCGCTCATGGGCTGATCGAGCCGCCCAAGCGACGGGAACACATAGCGGCTGCCGGAGGCCAACGGCTTGAGCTCCTTGAACGCCTCGAGCGCCTGGGTGCTGAGCGGCACTACGTGATCCTCGCGGCGCTTCATGCGGGAGCCCGGAATGGTCCACAGCGCATGTTTAAGATCGAGCTCGTCCCACGTCGCCTCAGTCAGCTCGCGCTTGCGCACCATGGTGAGCAGCAGGAGCTTCGCGGCGAGCTTGGTCCCGAGCCGCCCGGCATAGCCGTCGAGTGCCTCGATAAAGGCCGGGAGGCTCTTCGCGGGAATGGGCTTGTAGTGCTCCGGCGGCGGAACGACGATTGCCCCCTGCACTTCCCTGGCGGGATTGTGTTCGGCGCGCAGGTTGCGGATCGCGTAGGAGAAGATCCGCGACAGCGTAAGCCGGACGTACTCCCCGGTCTTGGGATGCGTGGTGGCAATCCCCTTGCAGAGAGCGAGCACGTCGGCCGCCTTCACCTCCGCAATCGGGCTACCACCCAGGCTCGGGTAGATCTTGCTGTCAAGCCATGAACGCGCCTGCTTACGCCACGCCTCGCTCTTATGGGGCGCTAGTTCCGCGTACCAGGCATCGCCGATCGCCCGGACAGTATTCGCAGCCCCAAGCTTCGCGGCCTGCTTCTCCTGGCGCTTAACGACCACGGGCGACTTGCCTAGCCCCACAAGCTTTCTGGCCGCCTGGTGCCGCTCCCGGGCTTCTGCGAGCCCCACCTGCGGGTAGAGGCCGATCGCAAAGGTGCGGCGTTGCCCATGCAGGCGGTAGTCATAGCGCCAGGAGCGCAGGATGGTGGCCCTCCCTGGCTTAGTGCCCTTGCCTTCATTAGCGCCCCCAGAAGCCTCCCGGGCGGCGCAGAACAGGTATAGGCCCCCGCCATCGAAAAGCTTCCGGAAGCGCTTACCCGGCGCTGGGCGTGCTGTTTTGGCCTCCGTATCCTTGAGTTTTGCGAGCATGGCGGTATCTCAGGCCGGCTCAATCGAACCGATACCGCCAAAGATACCGCCAGCCAGAAGTAAATGATAGTGAAAGACAGCGAACCGTCTAGAGCTTCAATTCAGCTGAGATTCAGCCCTTTCGATCGTCTCGCTGTAACGTGGCGAAACCCGGCAAAAGCCGCTCTACATATCGGGCGATCTGGTCGACCTCGAGATTGACGGCACTGCCGACGTTCAACGCGCCGAGGGTCGTGACCGCCTGAGTGTGCGGGATGATGTTGACGCCGAAGGTCGCGCCTTCGACCTCGTTCACGGTGAGACTCACGCCGTCCACCGCGATCGATCCCTTGGGCGCGATGTAACGCATGAGCGCAACGGGCACCGCGAAGGTCAGGCGCTGCGAGCGCGCGTCGGCACGGCTCGCCGCGAGGCGCGCCACGGCGTCCACGTGGCCCGACAACAGATGGCCGCCGAGCGGCTCGCCGGCGCGCAGCGCCGGCTCGAGATTGACGCGCGCGCCAACCGCGAGCTCCCCGAGCGTGGTCACCGCGAGCGTCTCACGCGACACGTCGGCGCTGAAGGTGCGTCCCTCGATCCCCGTGACCGTGAGGCAGCAACCCTGCACGCAGACGCTGTCGCCGACGTTGAGCCCGGCGGAGGTCAGCCGTCCGCTGCCGATCACGAGCCGCACATCGCCGCCGCGCGCCTCACGCCGCTCGATCGAACCCAGCTCCTGCACGATTCCGGTGAACAAGCTCGCACCTCCCCGCCTGGCTTGCGGCCAGCGCGGCGCCCTCAGGGCGCCTCCGCGGCCGTCTCAGGAGCTGCGCCGGCCCGCAGCCGCAGCCGCACGTCGCTGCCGACCTGCTGGGCTTCGAGGAGCGTGAAGCCCGGGGCGTCCTCGAGGGTCTGCAGCCGCGGCAGGTTGACCAGCGGCCGGGCGTGCGGACCGAGCAGCTTCGGTGCGACATACAGCAGCAGCTCGTCGGCGAGTCCCTGCCGCAGCAGCTCGCCGGCGAGCGTCGCCCCCGCCTCGACCTGCAGCTCGTTGACCTCGAGCTCGCCGAGTCGCTCGAGCACGCCCGGGAGCGCGAGTCCGTCGGCCGCGGCGGGCAGCGTCTCGATGCGCGCGCCGTGCGCCGCGAGCGCCGCACAGCGCGGCTCCCAGCGCGGATCGCTGGCTGGGACGGCGGTGAGGATCAGCACTTCGCCGGCGGTGGTGAACAGCCGCGCCTCGGGCGGAGTGCGCAGCGCGCCGTCGAGCACCACGCGCAGCGGCTGGTGCTCGCCCGCGCCCTCCTCGGCAAGGCGCACGTTGAGGCGCGGATCGTCGGCCAGCACCGTGCTCACGCCGGTCATGACGGCGGAGCTGCGCGCGCGCCAGCGGTGCACGTCCTCGCGGGCCGCCGTGCCCGTGATCCACTGGCTCAGACCGCTCTCGAGCGCAGTGCGGCCGTCGAGGCTCGTGGCGAGCTTGACACGCACCCACGGCCGGCCCGTGCGCATGCGCTGGAAGAAGCCGACGTTGAGCTCGGTGGCTTCGCGTTGCATCAGACCCGACTCGACCGTGATGCCGGCCGCGCGCAGCGCGGCATCACCCCGCCCGTCGACCAGCGGATTGGGATCGGCGACCGCGTACACGACGCGCGCGATCCGCGCCGCGAGGAGCGCGGCGACGCACGGCGGCGTGCGGCCCTGGTGACTGCAGGGCTCGAGTGTCACGTAGGCGGTGGCACCGGCCGCCTGCCCGCCGGCGGCGCGCAACGCCAGCACTTCGGCGTGCGCCTCCCCGGCGTGCTCGTGCCAGCCCTCGCCGACGATGCGGCCGCGCTGCGCGATCACGCAACCGACGCGCGGGTTGGGCTGAGTGGTGGTGAGCCCGCGGGTGGCGAGCGCCAGCGCGCGCTGCATCGCGAAACGGTCGGAATCGTAGAACATCACTTCTCGCGCGGCGGCTTGAGCTCGCCGGCGCTCTCCGCACCCTCGGCCGGCAGCAGCGGCAGCTGGTCGCGGTTCGCATGCCGCCCGGCGCGGCGCCGC
>JASHTN010000338.1 GCA_030040525.1 Gammaproteobacteria bacterium
CTCGACACGCTGATATTCGCCACCGACGGGATCCGCTCACAGTTCGCCGACGGTCTGGTCGTAGCGGGGCCGCTGCAGGCCCTGGCCGACCAGATACTCGCGGACCATTGTCAGGGCTACGACGATGCGCTGGTGCTGGTGGCACGGGCAAGCTGAGGGAGGAGGCAAGCCATGAATGCAACACTGCGGTCCGCACCCGATCGGCTCGCGCGCGATTACCGCGGCGCACTCTACGATTATGTCGCCTGCTCGGACGAGGTGCCGCTCGCCCGGGGATACCAGCTGGGCCGCGACGCGATTGCCGCAGGTCGCAGCATCCCCGACATGGTAGGCATCCACGGCGCCGCGCTCCAGGAGCTGCTGGCCGGTGCCGCCGCCGGCAGCCGCATGGACGATCTGCTGGATGCCGCCGGACATTTTCTCGCCGAATCGCTCTCACCGTTCGAGATGACCCACCGCGGCTATCGCGATTCGCTGGTTGCGTGGCAGCACATCAACGAGACCCTCGAGAAGGAGATCAGCCGCATCGCCCATATGCTGCACGATGAGTCGGGCCAGCTGCTGGTGTCGGTGCACCTGCAGCTGGCGAAGCTGGCGCGCGAAGTTCCGGCGGCGCAGCCGCACGTCGAGAGCTGCCAGCAGCTGCTCGAGTCCATCGAGCGCCAGCTGCGCGCGCTGTCTCACGAGCTGCGGCCGGCGGTGCTCGATGACCTCGGCTGGCTCGCGGCGATCGAGTTTCTGGCGGCGGCGATCACCGGCCGCACGCAGATCCCGATCGAGGTGCGCTCGCGCGTCACGCAGCGCCTGCAGCCGCCGGCGGAGATTGCGCTCTACCGCGTGGTCCAGGAGGCGCTGACGAATGCGGTGCGTCACGGCCGCGCGACCTGCGTGCGCGTCGAGATCGAGCAGCGGCCCGACGGCCTGCACGGCCTGATCGCCGACGACGGCGTCGGTTTCGAGGTCGAGGCCTGCGTCTGCAACGGCGGTCTGGGCCTCAAGGGCATGCGCGAGCGCCTCGAGGCGGTCGGCGGCTCGCTGCGTGTCATCTCCGCGCCCGGGAGTGGCGCCGAGATCCACTTCGCGCTGCCGCTGAGGTCCTGAGGCGTGCCGGTGCGGCTGATTCTCGCGGACGATCACGTGCTCGTCAGGCAGGGTCTGAAGAGCCTGCTCGAAACCGAGGGTTTCGTCATCGCCGCAGAAGCGGCCGACGGCCGGGAAGCGGTGCGCCTGGCGCGCACCGAGAACCCCGACGTCGCGGTGCTCGACATCAGCATGCCGCATTTCAACGGGCTGAGCGCCGCGCTCGAGCTGAGCCACGCGGCGCCCCGGGTGCGGCTCATCGTCCTCACCCAGCATGACGAGCCGCAGTACGTGAGCGAGGCGCTGCGCTGCGGCGTGCGCGGTTACGTGCTCAAGAACCAGGCGGCGCGCGATCTGGTGCACGCGATTCGTAGTGTCTGCCGCGGCGAGGTGTACCTGAGTCCCGGCGTGGCGAGCGCGATTGCCGAGACCTACTCGGCCGCCAAAGCGGAGGCGGCGGCCCTGTCGGTGCGCGAGCGGCAGGTGCTGCAGCTGATCGCCGAAGGCGACTCGACCAAGAGAATCGCCGTGCGCTTGGGGATCAGCGCCAAGACCGTCGAGTCACATCGCACCAAGCTCATGCAGAAGCTCGACATCCACGACACCGCCACCCTGGTGCGCTACGCGATCCGGCGCGGACTGACACAGCCCTAGGAATCTCCTGACGGCGAACCCGGTAAGGCGCCGAGGCCGTGCTGCGGCATAGTCCTGCTTGGCGTGTCGCAGCGTGCGGCTATGCTCGCGCTCACAGTCGCTTCAGGGAAAGGCCTCTCGATGACATGGTGCAGCGGGCAGCCGGAGCCGACCGGCAGGTGGCACGCGCTCGGTCTGGAGCTTGCCGGCGAGCTGCGCGCCGCGGCTCTCGAAGGCGATGAGGAGCAGGTCGCGCGCCGGCTGTCCGAGCTGCTGTCCATGGAGCAGCTGCCCCCCGCGCAGGCGCGCGCGCTGCAGCTGCGGACACTCTCCGAGCTCATACACTCGCTGCGCTCGGCAGCCGTGACCGACGAGCTCACGGGACTCTACAACCGGCGCGGCTTCCTGCAGTGCGGCACGCGTCTGCTGGATGTCCTGGCCCTCACCCGGCAGTCCGGCCAGCTGCTGTACTTCGATCTGAACAACCTCAAGGAGGTCAATGACACGGCGGGCCACACGGCCGGCGACACCCTGCTGCGGCATGCCGCGGACGTGCTGCGCGAGCTGTTTCCCGGCCATGGCGTGTACGAGATCCTCGGCAGGTTCGGCGGGGATGAGTTCGCGGCACTGACGACGAGGGTGCACTACGCCGGCCGGGACGCGCTGCTGTCGCGCCTCGCGCGGCCTGCCGCGGGCTGCGCTGCGCACGCGCGGCTGTCGCTGAGCCTGGGGATCGCCTGGTTCAACCCGCGGCGTCCGTTTGGCATCGACACGTTGCTCGCGATGGCCGAGCGGGCCATGTACGAGCACAAGCGCTTGAGCCGAACCGCATCGACCGACCGAACCCCCCTGGCGGTCTGATGCCGGCACGCGACCTCGAGGCGGGCTGACCCACCCCGCCTCGAGGTCGCTCTTCTCTCAGGGCGCGAGCAGCGCGCTCGCCTGATCGATGCCGTCGCAGTAGTTGCCGAGCACCGTTGCAGTGATGGGGATGTAGCGCGCAGCCTCGTCCCAGCGGTTGCCGTCGATGGCCTCGCGCACGGCCGGCAGAGTCTTGGCGCCGTAGCCCGTCAGCATCCCGGGCGCGTACACGAAGTGGCGGTACCACTCCCGTCCCGGCAAGCCCTGTGGCAGCGTGAGGCGCTGCTCCATGCCCTGCAGCAGCGCGTTGAGCTGCCGGCGTTTCGCCGTAGTCAGTTTGAGCTCGCCGCCCGACAGGCGCGCGTAAGCGGCATCGTAGGCCGCGGCGCTCTTTTTCAGCCGCGCCACGACCTGCACGAGCGGCGTGAAGTCGAGCTGCGGCACGGCCGCCTCGCGCTCGGGGGCCGACACCACGCGGGTCGGATCGGCTGCGAGGCCGAAGGCGTTGCCCTCGATCAGCCCGGCGAGCTCGGCGGCTTTGCTGCGCTTGTCGTCGACCGCCTTGCGCAGCTCATCGAGGTAGCCGCTCACCGTGTTCGCGAAATCCGTGAACTCGAGCGGCAGCACGTCCGCATCCGCCATGCGCAGGACGACGTGTCCGACGGTCTGCGCCTCGACCACGCCGTAGGCGAAGCTCGGGTCGCCAAAGCGCACATAGTGCTCGAAGGTGTCGTAGCGCGAGTGGTAGACACCGGCCTGATCCGCCTCGCCTTGGTACTCGATGCTGAGCGCGGTGAGTCCCAGGTGCTGCAGGAACGGCGTGTAGTCCGAGCCCGAGCCGAGCGCCTGGATGGGCAGGTCGCCGCCCGCTGCGGCGAGTTTGGCGTTCTTCCTGATCTCCTCCCGGCTCTCCTCGTCCCCCTCGCCGTTCTGTTCGTAGCCTTTGACTTGCAGGCGTGCGCGCAGTCGTGCCCCGGTGCTGACGCCGGTCTCGGGATCCTTGACCCCGTTCGCGACGTCGTCGACGAGGTGCTGGAGCGAATGACTGCCGCCGGCGGCGAGAAAGCCGCGCACGTTGGTGTCGGAGTTGAGGTACAGCACCGCCCGGTGCTCGAGCTCCCCGGCGTGCGTCTCGGCCCACTCCGTCGAGCCGAGCAGCCCCGGCTCCTCGCCGTCCCAGCTCGCGTAGACCAGCGTCCGCCTGGGCCGCCAGCCGCTCCTGAGCAGCGCGCCGATCGCCTTGGCTTCGCCGAGCAGCGCCACCTGCCCCGAGAGCGGGTCCCAGGCACCGTACACCCAGCCGTCGCGATGGTTGCCGCGGACCACCCACTCATCCGGGCTCTGCGATCCGCGGATCTTCGCGATCACGTCGTAGAGGGTCTTCAGGCCCCAGTCTGAGCTGATGGCGAGATGCACCTTCGCTGGCCCCGGTCCCATGTGGTAGCTGAGCGGCAGTGAGCCGCGCCAGCGTGGTGGTGCGACCGGTCCGCCGAGTGCTGCGAGGAGCGGCTGCGCATCCGCGTACGAGATCGGGATCA
Organism: Gammaproteobacteria bacterium; assembly: GCA_030040525.1. GTDB lineage: Bacteria > Pseudomonadota > Gammaproteobacteria > Steroidobacterales > Steroidobacteraceae > 13-2-20CM-66-19. The sequence continues at coordinate 4,113 of JASHTN010000338.1, forward strand.
CCGGGATCTTCAAGATCGTGGGCGCCTGCGAGACGCCCAACCGCTTCGCATCCCTGGTCGCGCCGATCCCCGGAGTCAGCGGATCGCCGGAGTACAGCGTCACATCGAGCACCGAGCCGCGCTGCACGCCCTGCGGCGGCCGCCAGCCGCCCTGCGGGTACACATCGCCCTGCGCGTAGCCGTCCTCGTGCGGATCGGAGTAGATGATGCAGCCGATGGCACCGTGCTCCTGCGCGAGCTTGGGCTTCAGTCCCCGCCAGCCGCCGCCGTAGCGCGTGATGACGATCTTGCCGCGCACGTCGATGCCGCGAGCCGCGAGATCCTGGTAGTCCTTCGGCATACCGTAGTTGAGGTAGACGAGATCCCCGGTCACATCGCCGTCGGCGCCGTACACGTTGTAGGGCGGCATGCCGTCGCTGCGCGCGGAGGTCTCGTCCCCAGGCACCGGCGGCTCCGTGAGGCTCGCGGTGAAATGCGTCGGCGCAACGAGCTCGAGCGTGTGCTGCTTCAGAGTCGGGTACAGCACCTCGAAGGTCTCGATCTGCGCGTCCCATCCCCACTTGCGCAGCAGGTCGCGCTCGAACTCCGCATTCGCCCGATCCTTCGGCGTGCCGACGTTGTTCGCTTCCGCGGAGAGGTTCTTCAGCCAGGCGCGCAGCTCCGCCGGATCGAGCGCGGCGTCGAAGCGCTGCTCGAGCGACTGCTGGTCGGGCGTCTCCGCGGCCGTGAAGCCGAACAGTGCCGCGCCTGCGGGCGCCGCCGCGGACGCGGCGATCAGCGGCGCGAGGCCGGCGGCGACCAAAAGCCAGACTCTGAAAGACGAGGTGCGCCGGCTCCGGCGCGGTGGCTGCGAGTGCATGGGGTTGCGTGCCTTTCCTTTGTTGTGCAAAGCGGCCCGAAGGCTTCGGAGCCGGATTGGGCTTTCGATGGTAGCAGCGCGTGCGGCGATTCGGGCAACCCCACCGGCCCGCAGGCCTGCCCGCCCGCCATGTGACGTGCCGCGCACTCGCGCCGCGGCGATTGAGAGGCGGCTCACTGCCGACCTCTCGGCCGGCGGAAGGCCGGACCGTTGCGCTTCTCAAATTGGCCGAAAGGGCTTTTGCGGCGCGGCAGAAGTGCGACGCATGCCCCCTATTTTCAAGGGCTGCCCGTCAAACTTGCTCGCAACCGCGGACGAAGACGCCGCGCACGGTTTGTCCTTAAACATTAGATCGGGAGTTTTTATGCGTAAAGTTCTTGTTGCTTTAGTCACCGCGGGCAGCCTGCTCGGGGCGGCCTCCGGCGCCTCGGCGACCACCACCACGACCACGTTCACCGTCTCGGCGAATGTGCTCAAGACCTGCTCGGTGTCGGCGGGCAATCTCGCCTTCGGCAATTACACGCCGGGGGGCGGGGCGCTGACCTCGACCAGCACGGTGTCGGTGCTCTGCACCAACGGCACCGCGTTCACCGCCGCGCTGAATGCCGGCTCGACCCTCGGTGGCACCGTCGCCCAGCGCCTCATGGCTGAAAGCGGCGGCAGCGGCACGCTGCAGTACAACCTGTACACGACGGCCGCCCACAGCACCGTGTGGGGCGACGGCACCGGCAGCTCCGTGACCGAGTCGGGCACCGGCGCCGGCATGGCCACGGCCGACTCGCAGTCGCTCACCGTGTTTGGCCAGCTGCCCGACAACGCGACCAACCAGGCCGCGCCCGTGACGGGAGCCACGACCGCGTACTCGGACACCATCACGGTGACCGTGACGTACTGAGTCCGTGACTCGGTGACGGACTGGGTCGATGAAGGCCAGCACGGCACTGCTTCCGGGTGTGCTTGCCGCGGTCGGTACGGCCGCGGCAAGCACGCTCGGGATCGCTCCGGTCCGCATCGAATTGAGTCCGACCGCCACCATGGCGGTGCTGACGGTGCGAAATCAGGAAGACTCTCCGGTCGTCGTGCAGGCCCGGCCCGCAGCCTGGTCGCAGCAAGGCGATCGCGACCAGCTCGACGACACCCACGAGCTGCTGGTCACCCCCCCGCTTTTCACCATCCCGCCCAAGGGACAGCAGATTCTGCGGGTTGCGCTGCTGCGCAAGCCCGACCCCTCGCGCGAGCTCGACTACCGGCTGGTGCTCTCCGAAGTACCACCGCCGCCGGCTCCTGACAGCCACGAGCTGCGGGTCGCGCTGCGCATCACACTGCCGGTATTCGTCGCGCCGCTGCTGCGCGCCGCGCCCGACCTTGCCTGGCATCACAGCCTGCTGCCGGACGGCACGCTGCGCATCACCGCGCAGAACCGCGGCACCACTCATGTGCAGGTCCTGGAATTCGACGCCGCGACCGCGGATCACGCCGAGCAGAAGCTGCACACCAACAATGCCCGCTATCTCCTGCCCGGCGGCAGCGCTCAATGGGAGCTGCCCGCCGCCCCGGGCACCTCACCGGCCGCGCGGCTGCTGATCCACGGCCACTCGGACGCCGGTGACTTCAGTGTCACCAGCGAGCCGGGCGCCTCATAAAAGCCGCATGCGCCATGCGGAGAGCAATCTCTACCGCAGCCGGCATCCGCATCGCGCTGCTGGTCTTATGTTGTGTGCTGGCCTGCGCAGCAACGCGCGCCGACGATGCCGGCAACCTCGACCCGGGTTGGAGCCAGTCGGTGCTCGAGCTGCACATCAACGGCGTGCGCGCAGGTGAGGACGTCGTGGCGCTGCGCGATGCGAATGGCGGACTGTGGCTCAGCGAAGCGGATCTCAAGCGGCTGCGGCTGTACCTGCCGCACGTCCCGCCCCACGTGACCGACGGCCAGCCCTATTTTCCGGTGGCCGCCATCCGCGGCGCGAAAGTGGCCTTCGACCTCGAGCACAGCGCCGTCAATCTCACGCTGCCGGCGGCTGCCTTCGAGAGCAGCGCGTTGCAGTTCAACGCTGCGCGGCCTGCGCTCTCGCGCAGCGGCACCGGCGCGTTCCTCAACTATCAGCTCTACGGCCAGACCGGCCAGTACCCCGACGCCAACGTCGGCAGCGCCTATACCGAGCTCGGGCTGTTCAACCCCCTCGGCCTGCTGGATAACACCGTGGTGGCGAGCGACGCCGGCGGTGTCCATACGGTCGTGCGCCTCGGCACCACCTTCAGCCACGACTTCCCGGGTGAGCTCGAGACGCTGCGGGTCGGCGACGACATCAGCGTGCCGGGCTCCTGGGCCGAGGCGGTGCGCTTCGGCGGGCTGCAGTGGGGCACGAACTACGCCATTCGGCCGGACCTGGTTACGACCCCGTTGCTCGCCGCGAGCGGCACGGCAGTCGTGCCATCCACGATCGATGTGTTCGTCAACGGCAAGTCTGTCGGCTCGAGTGAGGTGCCGGCCGGCCCTTTCGTCGTCAACCAGGTGCCGGCGCTGAACGGCAGCGGCGATGTCACCATCGTGGTGCGTAACGCCCTCGGCCAGGAGCAGATCGTGTCGGTGCCCTTCTACTCGGCGCCGGTCATGCTCCAGCCCGGGCTGTCGCTCTTCGACATCGATCTCGGTCCGCTGCGCGAGAACTATGGCCTCGCCAGCAACGACTACGGTCCGCTGCTCGCCTCGGGGACCTGGCGACACGGATTCACCGAGCTGCTCACCGGGGAGATCCACGCCGAAGCTCTGCACGACGGCCCGCAGGCGGCCGGCATCGACATCGCGCAGGCACTCGATCACTGGGCCGTGGTCACGCTCGATCTTGCCGAGGGCGGCCAGTCGGCCAACGCGGGTGTCCTCGGCGGACCGCCCCAGCCGGCGAGCTCCGGCGCCTACGGTGCGCTCGGCATCCAGCATGTCGACGCGCGTTTCAGCATCCTGCTTCAGGCCCAGCATGCGAGCACCGGCTTCCGCGAGGTGGGCGACTACGGCAGCTCCGAGCCGCCGCCGCTCGAGCGCAACATTGCGCAGGTGGGTTGGAGCTTCGGCAGGGCGGGGAGCCTGCAGGCCGCCTGGGTCGGACAGCGCAATTTCGACGATACGCGCCAGCAGACCCTCGGCGTCACCTACCAGCTGAACGTCTGGCGCGGCAACTTCAGTGCCAACGTCAGCCGCACCACCGGCGTGACTCCCGACACGAACGTGTCGGTGTTCTACGTCCTGCCACTCGACAGCCGCCACAACACCGCCACGCAACTGCGCTACGACAACTCCCAGCCCACTACCCCCAACGCGGCGCTGGTGCAGACGCTGCAGAAAACCACCCCGATCGGCGCCGGCGATGGCTATCTGCTCTCCGCCGGCACCGACGGCAGCTACGAGGCCCAGTACACGCGGCAGACCGACGCGATCACGTTGCAGGCGACCGCCGCCCGTTTTGAGGACCAGAGCGCCCAGAGCCTCACGGCCGCGGGCGGCCTCACGTTCATGGACGGCGAGCTGCACGCCGCGCGCACCATTCAGGATGCCTTCGCCACGGTCGAGGTCGGCGGCATACCCCACGTGACCGTGTACCTCGACAATCAGCCGATCGCCCAGACCGACACCAGCGGCCAGGCGCTGGTGCCGTACCTGCGCTCCTTCGACGTGAACCGCCTCAGCATCGATCCGCTGCAGCTGCCCCTCGATGTCACGGTCAACGACAGCCAGGTACAGATCGTGCCACCGTACCGCAGCGGCGTGCTGGTGAGCTTCCCGGTGAAGCGCGAGCGCTCCGGCGTCTTCAAGCTCAGGCGCGCCGACGGCAGCCCGGTGCCCGCCGGTGCGACCGTGAGATTCCAGGGCGCGGACTTCCCCGTGGGGCTCGACGGCCTCACCTACGTCACCGGCTACGACCACGGCACGAGCGGCGAGGCGCGCTGGAGCGGCGCACAGTGCACGTTCCGGCTGCCGCCGCCGCCCGAGGATCAGCCGCTGCCGGATCTGGGGACCATTGCCTGCCGGAGCACACCATGAGCGGTCGCAGCAAACTGCATCTTGTGACGATCCTGCTGCTCGTCGTCTGTGGCGCGCTGTCGTCACCGGCGCGCGCGCAGATCCTCTTCGGCACCTGCACGGCAAGCGCCACCGGAGTCAGCTTCGGGACCTACAATCTGCTCTCGCCGACGCCGCTCACCTCGACCGGCACGATCACCGTCAACTGCAGCAACGCCCTGGTGTTCGGCAGCACGACGGTGACCATCTCACTGAGCACCGGACAGAGCGGCACCTACACCACCCGCAGCCTCGGCACCGGGTTCAGCTACAACCTCTATCAGAACGCGGCGTACACGCAGATCTGGGGAGACGGCTCGGGCGGCAGCACCACCTACAGCGGCACGATCAGCCAGCAGCAGACCTCGTTCACCGCTACGGTGTACGGGCAGATCCCGGCACTGCAAAACCCCGCGCCCGGCAGCTACTCCGACACGATCACGGCAACCGTGAACTATTAGTCCACCACCAGCGACTGGATCGTGATGCCCTGCCGCAGCACGCCGGTGACGGTGGTGCGCTCGGCGATCTCGAGGAGCTGCGTCTTCTGCGCCGCGGAGAGCGGCTTGGTGAAGGACAGCCGCCGCTCGATATGATCCTTGCCCGTGGCGGCGTCGCGCGACCAGCGCACCCCGACCGTGATCCTGCCGAGCGTCCAGTCGTTGTGTGCCGCGTGCTTGCGCAGCGCCACCGCGGTATCGGCTCCGAGGCTCGCCAGCAGCAGCTCCTGCGGCGCGAAGCCGGCATCGCTTCCACCGGAGCTCACCGGCTCGTCCGCCGTCAGACGGTGATGCCCGGAGACGATCTGTTGCACATGCTGATGCTCATTGATCACGGTGACGTAAGCCATCGACGGGTCCTCCCCCCGGCGCGCGGCGCGAGCGCCCCGGGGCACCGAGCGTGTGCGCTGCGCGCGTGAGCATACTGCGGGCGATGCTGCCGACGCTCGCGCCCGTGACGTCGTCGAGCCGGTAGGGTGCGCCGTCGGCGATCGCGGCCGCCGCACGCAGCCCGCTGCGGATCGCGGGGCCTATGCCCTCGCCTAGATCCCGGGTCGCGAGTCCCGCGGCATCCCCGGTGATGAACGCGTTGTCGCGCCGCACAACCTCGACATTGCCGCGCAGATAGTAGCTGTAGCCGGCCGGATCGTAGTGCGCCCCGCGCGTGAGCCCGCCGCTCAAGCGCTCGGCGAGCCGTGCCCAGTGCTCCTTGATCCCCAGGCCGTCGCTTTTCATGCGTGCGGCGATCGCGCCGATGCCGACGTTCAGCCAGCCGCCCTCCTTGGGCACGTACCAGGAGTAGCCCGGCAGCTCGTGCTCGCAGAACCAGAGGTGGCAGTCCGGATCCTGCCAGTCGTACTCGATCTCGTGCTCGAGCGTCACGATCTGCAGCTCGTGCGCGCGCGGATTCAGCTCGCGGAACAGAGCGCGGTACACCGGGCAGCGCGTGCCGCCGGCGCCGATCAGGTAGCGGCAGCGGTACAGGCCGTCGATGCGATAGCCGTCGCCGTCGGGCACGATCTCGCGCACGTTGTGCTGCTCGAGCGGCGCCCCGCTGCGCTCGAGCAGCCAGGCGTCCCACTCGAAGCGGCGGATGGAGTGCTGCACGCACGGCACCGGCAGGCTGAGCGCCCGGTAGTGCACGCGCAGGCGCGGAAAGGTGAGGAAGCGGTGCGGGTACGAGTCCGGGTCCATCTCCAGCTCGCGCACCACCTCGGGCGTGATCCAGCCGGCGCACAGCTTGAGGCGCGGAAAGCGCTCGCGATCGAGCACCAGCACGTCGGCGCCGGCGCGGCGCAGCGCCCGTGCCGCGGTCGACCCCGCCGGCCCGCCTCCCACTATCAACACGTCGCAGGAGCGCATGCCCGAGGCTCGCTCAGTGCGCGTACAGATGCGCCCGGGTCATCGGCACGTCGTTGCTCTCTCCGGGAGCGAACACCACCTGGAACAGCTGCAGCGTGCCGGTGGTGAATCCGGCGACGGAGCCGGCGAGATACAGCCGCCACATGCGCACGAACTTCTCATCGAACATGGCGCAAACTTCTCGTTCGGCGGCGTCGAACCGCGCCAGCCAGTCGCGCAGCGTGCGTGCGTAGTGCAGCCGCAGGTTCTCGACGTCGAGGACCGAGAAGTTCCAGGGCTCGAAGATGCGCGTCATCTGCGCGAGCGTGGGTGGATAGCCCCCGGGGAAGATGCGCTTCTCGATCCACGGCTGCAGCGGCGCGGGAAAGTTGCGGCCGATGGAGTGAATCAGCCCGCGGCCGCCGCCGCCGAGACAGCGGTGCGCGACGCCTCCCAGCGTCTCGTAATTCGCGAGCCCGACGTGCTCGAGCATGCCGACCGAGACGAATGCATCGTAGCGTC
>JASHTN010000028.1 GCA_030040525.1 Gammaproteobacteria bacterium
CTGTTCCGCATGGCGATTCAGCCGCTGCAGCGCGCCGAGGTCGGGGCGCAGTACGAGCTGCTGCTGCGCCTCAAGGACGAGACCGGACGCATCGTCGCCCCCAACGACTTCATTGCCGCGGCCGAGCGCTACGGCATCACGCCCAACATCGACCGCTGGGTGATCGAGAACGCCTTCCGCTGGCTGGTCTCGGAGGCCGACGAGCGCGAAAAGCTGCTGCGCTGCTCGATCAATCTCTCCGGCCAGAGCCTCGGCGACGACAAGTTCCTGCCGTTCGTGCAGGAGCAGTTCAATCGCAGCGGCCTGGATGCCTCCAAGATCTGCTTCGAGATCACCGAATCGGCCGCGGTGCAGAACTACGCCCAGGCCAACCGCTTCGTGCAGTCACTGAAGGCGCTGGGCTGCAAGTTCGCGCTCGATGATTTCGGCAAGGGGCACTCATCGTTCGGCTATCTCAAGCACTTCCCGGTCGATTTCCTGAAGATCGACGGCAGCTTCGTCAAGGAGATCCTGCACGACCCCATCGACCGCGAGATGGTGCGCTCGATCAACGAGATCGGGCATCTCACCGGCAAGCAGACCATCGCGGAATTCGCCGAGAACGCCGAGATCATTCAGATGCTGACCAGCCTCGGCGTCGACTACGCGCAGGGCTACGGAGTGTCGCAGCCGCAGCGGGTGCTGAAGTCGGCGGTCGCCTGAGGTTGACTCCTCGGGGGCGCATTTCGTAACGCCACTGAGTCAATAAGGGGATGGGGTTCCCCTCGAACCGCCCGCTCGCTTTCGAGCCAGACGGCTGATGACCCCTACGGGTGCAGCTTCGGCTGCGGTAGGCGTCATCGGCCGACGGCGGAGAGTCGCGCTCTCCGCCGGGCCATCGGAGGCGGAAATGGCTAGTGTCTGGCTTCACTCGGCCCTGTGGCTGGGTCTGGCTCTGCTCGCATCGCTGATCTCAATCCGCATTGCAGTATCGGTCGCTCTCATCGAGATCGTGGTGGGAGCCGTCGCGGGCAACCTCGTCGCTCTGCAGATCACGGACTGGGTCAACTTCCTCGCCGGCTTCGGCGCCATCCTGCTGACCTTCCTCGCGGGAACCGAGATCGACCCGCGCATCGTGCGCAAGCACTTCTGGTCCAGCATGACGATCGGTGTGATGGGCTTTGTCGCCCCGTATCTCGGGGTGCTTGCCTACGCTCACTGGGGCATAGGCTGGCACTGGCCCCAGGCCCAGATAGCCGGTATTGCCCTCTCGACGACCTCCGTCGCGGTCGTCTACGCAGTGATGATCGAAACCGGCTTCAACCGCACGGAGATCGGCAAGATCATTCTGGCGGCCTGCTTCATCAACGATCTCGGCACGGTGCTGGCTCTTGGCATCGTATTCGCGCACTACGATCGTCGCTTGCTGCTGTTCGGTGCCGTCACCGCCGCCGTGCTGATCATCCTCGCGCGCTACGCGCCCTGGATGTTCAGGCACCTGGGGGCGCGCGTCAGCGAGCCACAGACCAAGTTTGTGGCGTTGATCCTCCTCGGGCTCGGCGGACTCGCGAGCATCGCAGGCAGCGAGGCGGTACTGCCTGCGTATCTGGTCGGCATGGCGCTCGCGCCGACATTCCTGTCCGAGCCCGAGCTGCCCCACCGCATGCGAATCATCGCCTTCTCGATTCTGACACCGTTCTACTTCCTGAAGGCGGGAGCGCTCGTTGAGGCTCATGCCGTCTCGGCAGCGTGCGGACTGATCGCCATATTCCTCGCGATCAAAATGGCCACCAAATTCCTCGGCATCCTGCCGCTTACGGTCTATCACGAGTTCGACAGTCGCGAGGGAATGTATACGACGCTGCTCATGTCCACGGGACTCACCTTCGGCTCGATCTCGGCGCTCTTTGGACTGAGCAACGGGATCATCAACCAGGGCCAGTACACCATTCTCGTGACCGCGGTCATCGGCAGCGCGGTGGTGCCGACACTCATTGCCCAAAGGTGGTTTCAGCCGAAGTTCAAGCCGCTCCCGGCCGCCGCCGCGGAGGCGGAGGCGGTCGCCGGCGAAGAGCCCTGAATGCGAAGGGCCCGACTCATCTCGGCGCGCGCTGCGGTTCGTAGAAGTAATAGTCGGCGGTATAGGCGACCCGCACTTCGGAGCTCACTTTGGCGGCGCTGCACTCGGACGCCGGTGGCGGCAGTCCGCCGTGGGTGTGGACGCGCTGGATGTGGGTGACCGGGCTCAGGACGCCGTTGCCGCTGTGGCTCACGGCCTCGAGCAGCAGCCAGGGAACCGCCTGCGGATCGGGCGCGTCGCTGTGCGCGACCGCCCGGGCCGTGATCTCGCTGCCGTCGTTGTGCCTCCAGGCGGGCCCGGCGAAATGATGAATGATGACCGTGCCCCGCGCGTCGCGCAGCTCGGCGTCCGGCGCCTTGAGCGTCCATTGCAGCTTGCCGTCCGCCGCCGCTGCGCAGAGGTAGATCTGCGCACCCGAGGCGCGGGTCCTGAGCAGCAGGTGCTCGCCGGCCGGCGCACGGATCGCCTGCGGCAAGCCGGCAGGGGCGCCCGGGTCTGCGGCGAGCGCCGCATGAGAGATGAGTGCCAGGCCGGCGAAGAATGCCGCGCAGCCGCCCGGCGCTGCGCGCCGTGCAGCCCCGAGCAGTCGCTCTTGCGCGTTGCCAGGTGTCATCTCGTGCACGAAGTCGGGTATTCGTCGTGGCGGTGCGGCCAGCCCGGATACCCGGTCTCGTTGCGGCCCTCCGCTGTGAGGTCGAGGTAATGATGCGTGCCCAGCAGCATGTCGAGCCCACGAGCGTAGGTGGAGTAGGTGAGCAGGATCCTGCCCTCGTCTTTCAGGAAAACGCTCAGCCCTGGAAGCTCCTCGCTGATATAGCGGCTGTCCGTGGTGATCGTGCCGAAGTTGTAGTCGATCCGGCGCTGCTCGATCTGCTCCTTCGTGAACGAGACGTGGAAGTCGTAGTTGAAATCGCTGCCGAAGGACGACACCCAGTCGAAGCGCCAGCCCATGCGCTTGCGGTACGCGAGTATCTTCGCGAGCGGCGCGCGGGAGACCGCCACGATGGTCACGTTGTGGTGGCAGAGGTGCTGAGCCGGTCCGTCAATGTGCTCGGCCTGAAAGGAGCAGCTGGGACAGGCGGCGCTCCACTCCGGCCCGTACATCAGATGATGGACCACGAGCTGCCCGCGGCCGTTAAAGAGGTCTGCGAGCGTCTTGCGCCCCTGCTCAGTTTCAAAGGCGTAGCCCTTCTCGATCCTCAGCCAGGGAAGCTCGCGCCGCTCGGCGGCGAGCCTGTCTCCCGCGCGCATGTGGGCCTTCTCCTTCTCGAGCAGCCTCTTGCGTGCGGCGAGCCATTCCTCTCGCGAAACGGTCTTGTCCGGTTTCATGGCGCCTTCCTGAGATCGACACTGAACGTCAGACGCATCGACAGGTCCACCGCCTGCACGTGCTTGGTGAGACCGCCGACCGAGACGTAGTCGACGCCGGTCGCGGCGATGGCGCGCACCGTCTCGAGCGACACGCCGCCCGAGGCCTCCAGCCTGAGGCCGCCGCCGTGCAGGCGGTTGAGCGCCACGGCGGCGCGCATGTCCTCCAGACTGAACTCGTCCAGCATCACGATATCAGGACGCGCAGCGAGCGCCTCGCGCAGCTCGCCGAGGGTCTCGACCTCGACCTCGACGGGGATGCCCGGAGCGTCGCTGCGCGCTGCGGCGATCGCCCCGCCGATCGTGCCGGCGGCGACGATGTGGTTCTCCTTGATGAGCACGCGGTCGTAGAGTCCCATGCGATGGTTGTCGGCCCCGCCGCAGCGCACCGCGTACTTCTGCGCGCTGCGCAGCCCGGGCAGCGTCTTGCGCGTGTCGAGAATGCGGCAGCCCGTGCCGGCGACGGCATCGACGAAGCGCCGCGCCTGCGTCGCGGTCGCCGACAGCAGCTGCAGAAAGTTGAGCGCAGTGCGCTCGCCGGTGAGCACCGGCCGCGCCGGGCCAGCGATCCGGCAGATCACCTCGCCGGGCGTGAGGCGCGCGCCGTCGGCGGCCTGCCAGCTGAGCTGCACCCGCGGGTCGAGGCGCCTGAAGGTCTCATCCGCCCAGGCGCACCCGCAGAGCACCGCGTCCTCGCGCGTGATGATGGTGCCGCGCACCTGCTGCTCCAGCGGCACGAGCCTGGCTGTGACGTCGCCACTGCCGATGTCCTCGCGCAGCGCCGCATCGACCTGGGCGCCGAGATCCGCGGGAAGAGCGCACATTGCGCAGTGTCCGGCGCGCGGACGGCGCATCCGTGGCCGGCCGCGCGCGCGGCCTGCCTCTAGTGGCCGAGGAACGGCAGTCCGTGGCTCGCGCCGGCCATGCACATGAGCATCGGGATCGACAGCACGAAGTTGACGCGCGAGGCGAGGCCCGCGACCTTGCGCGCCTGGGCCTTCTCCGCGTCCGTCGCGGCAACCATGCCGAGGATCTTTTTCTGGTTGGGCCAGATCAGCACCCAGACGTTGAACAGCATGATGGTGCCGAGCCAGGCGCCGGTGCCGATGGTGCGCAGATAGTAGGCCGTGTGACCGCCCGGATCGGCCATGCCGCCGAAGGTGAAGGCGCTGAGGAAGCTCGCGCCGAGGAGCCACGCGCCGCCGAGCCAGGTCGCAACCGCGCCCCAGCGGAACCAGAACAGCGCCCGCGGGGCCACGTACTTGCTGATGCCGGCGCCGCCCGGACCGCCCTTGTCGGCGGCGGCGTCCGCCAGCGCCGGCGTCTGCGCGACGTTGAAGTAATACAGCAGCCCGATCCAGAACACGCCGGCGACGATGTGGAACCAGCGCGCCAGTCCCGCCTGGTTGAAGTGCGTGCCGCCGATACCGAACGTCAGCAGCAGCGCGAGGATGATGCCGAGCACCAGGGAGCGTCGGTGATCGTTCAGGATATTCATGGCTTCGCTCTCCAAGTTATTGTTTCAGTTGACAGGAAGCGTGAACCCAGCGGTTTGAAGAATAGGCGAGGCACCCCCATAATTCAACGCACGCTCGAGGCGCGTGCTGACGACCCGGCCTTGCGGGCGGCGGTCGGGGTGCATGCCATGCCTTCTCAATCCACACCGCCCGATGATGCGCAGCGCCCGCCCTCACCGTGCATCAAGGCGTGCGCGCTCGATGCGCGGGGCTACTGTGTCGGGTGCCTGCGGACGGGCGAGGAGATCGGGCGCTGGATGGGCATGAGTCCGGCCGAGCAATGGCAGCTGATCGCGGAGCTCGCCGAGCGCCGCAAACGCATGAGGTAGAGCCGAATGGACGATGTAGTCGAGCGGATCAAGGCCGAGCTCGCCTCGGCGCCGGTGGTGCTGTTCATGAAAGGCACGCCGGATTTCCCGCAGTGCGGCTTCTCGGCGCAGACCGTCGCGGCACTGCGCGCGGTCGGCGCGCGATTCAAGCATGTCAACATCTTCGAGGAGCCGGAGTTGCGCGAGGCGCTCAAGCACTACTCGAGCTGGCCGACGTACCCGCAGCTGTACGTGAACGGCGAGCTGATCGGCGGCTGCGACATCGCGCTCGAGATGTACGAAAGCGGCGAGCTGAAGAAGCTGCTCGCCGAAGCCGGCGCGACGAGCTGAGGCTCTAGCCCGGCAGCGGCGGCTCGTCCTCGGCCACCGTTTCCGCCGCCGTACTGCACCAGCCGAGCTCCCGGGCGCGCTGCTCGGCCGCCTCGTGGCTGTCGCGCAGGCGGTTGCAGACCAGGCAGAAGATCTCCGCCGAGCGCTCGGCGTCATAGCGGGCGCTGTGCGCGCTGCCCGCATCCCATTCCAGGCCCGCCACCGCGAGCGCCTTGGCGAGCACCGTCTGGCCGAGGGCGGCGCCCGCGAGCGTCGCCGTGTCGAAGCACGAGAACGGATGAAAGGGATTGCGCTTGAGGTCGGCACGCCCGACGGCGGCGTTGAGGAAGCCGAGGTCGAAGGCCGCGTTGTGGCCGGCCAGGATCGCCCGGCGGCAGCCGTAGGCGCGCACCGCGTGGCGCACCTCGCGGAACAGGCGCTGCAGCGCCTCGCGCTCCGGCAGCGCCGGGCGCAGCGGGTGGTGCGGATCGATTCCGGTGACGGCGAGCGCCGCCGGATCGAGGCGCGCCCCCGCGAACGGCTGCACGTGGTAGGTGTGAGTCGCGCCGCGCTTGAGCACGCCGTCGGTATCCATGTCGATCAGCACCGCGGCGATCTCCAGCAGCGCGTCCGTCGCGGCATGGAAGCCGCCGCTCTCGACGTCGATCACCACCGGCAGGTAGCCGCGGAAGCGGCGCGCCATGAGCGGGGCCGCCGGCGCGCTCGGCACGGCCTCGGGCAGCTCGCTCATGCGCGCTCCGTCAGCCGCCACGCCACCCGCTCACCGGCACGCAGCGGCACGAGCTCGTCGTTGCCGAACGGGTAGTGCGCCGGCACCTCCCAGGGCTGCTCCGTGAGCGTCAGCGTGCCGCTGTTGCGCGGCAGTCCGTAGAAATCCGCGCCATGGTGCGAGGCGAAGGCCTCGAGCCGCTCGAGCGCGCCCGCGGCAGCGAAGGCTTCGGCGTACAGCTCGATGCCGGCGTGCGCGCAGAAGATTCCGGCGCAGCCTGCCGCGGCCTCCTTGGCGTGGCGCGCGTGCGGCGCGCTGTCGGTGCCGAGGAACAGGCGCGACTCCCCGCGCGTGACGGCCGCGAGCAGCGCGGCGCGCTCGGCCTCGGCCTTGAGCACCGGCAGGCAGAAGTGGTGCGGGCGCAGTCCGCCGGCGAACAGCGCATTGCGGTTCATCAGCAGGTGCTGCGGCGTGACGGTGGCGGCGAGGCCCGCGCGTGCCCCGAGCACGAAATCCAGCGCCGCGCGCGTGGTGATGTGCTCGAGCACCATGCGCAGCTGCGGCAGCCGCGCGGCGAGCGGCGCCAGCACCCGCTCGATGAAGCGCGCCTCGCGATCGAACACGTCGACGGCCGGGTCGGTGACCTCGCCGTGTACCTCGAGCACCATGCCGAGCTCCGCCATGCGCTCGAGCACCGGCTCGATGCGCCGCACGTCGCTGACGCCGAGCTCGGAGTGGGTGGTGGCGCCGGCCGGATAGAGCTTGAAGCCGTGCACGCGGCCGCTCGCGCGCGCGCGCGCGACCTCCTCGGGCGGCGTGTGGTCGGTGAGATAGACGGTCATCAGCGGCTCGAACTGCGCGCCCGCCGGCAGCGCCGCGAGGATCCGGCGGCGGTAAGCGAGCGCCAGCTCCGTGGTGGTGACCGGCGGGCTCAGGTTCGGCATGACGATGGCGCGCGCAAAGCGCGCCGCCGTGAACGGCAGCACCGCGCGCAGCGCCGCCCCGTCGCGCAGGTGCAGATGCCAGTCGTCCGGCCGGCGAATGACGAGCGTCGTCATACGGCTCACTTGCTTTACCTGCCGCTGCTGGCCATCATTGCGCATTCTATCGCGACCGCAGCCCGACACGTGCGCGTGTCCCGCGATCGGGATCCGCGCGCGCCGCGGCGCGAATCGCGCAGCGAGCGAATCCGCATGACCGAACCGCTGAAACTGGAAGATCTGGATCCGGTTGAGACCCGCGAGTGGCTCGAATCGATCGATTCGGTGCTGCAGACCCAGGGTCCGGAGCGTGCCCATTACCTGCTCGAGCGGCTGATCGATTACACCCGCCGCAGCGGCGCCTACCTGCCGTTCAAACCCAACACCGCGTACGTCAACACCATTCCGACGGGCCGCGAGCCCGAGTACCCGGGCAACCGCGCGCTCGAGCGGCGCATCGAAGCCTACATCCGCTGGAATGCGCT